>JAGRHK010000166.1 GCA_020444985.1 Candidatus Competibacteraceae bacterium | reverse complement strand
GACCAAGCGTTCCGGATCCACCTGCACCCAGGGTTCGTCATCGGTTGCAAGCCGCGCGATGGGTACAGGGCGCTGGGCAGTACGCGCTTCGACTGCCCGCTTCACCGCCGCTTTTAACGCCATTGAGCGCACGACGCTGGCGGGCGGTTCCTTGCGTAACTGCGCCAGTAACCGGTTCATGCGTTCGGTCGCATTGGCCACGGTCTGGAAAGCATCTTCAATAAACGCCGGATTTTTACCGTGGCGCACGGCGTTGGCCACCACCAACGCCAGTTGGGCGGCGATATTCTTGAGATCATGGACCACATAAGCCGACAGTCGGTGAAACGCCTCAAATTGTCGCGCTTCGCTTAATGCCTCACTGGTTTCCAACAACGCCACATAACTGGCTGCTTGGCGACCGGCGGTCTTGAGCAGATCGCGATCCTCCCAGTTGATCTGCTGTGGGGCGCGGGCTTCAGCAAGGACCAGGAAACCTTGTAAATGGTCGCTCAGCAGCAAGGGTACGATCAGCCAAATCCGGCGCGTTTCGCGCAACCAGTCTGGTAAAACTAAATCTTCATACAATTCCGGGTCACGCCAATACTCATCTAATTCAATGACCCATTGGCGTTTTTCCAGAAAAAACGTCAATGATGAATCGACGGGTTCGACCGAAATCACCGGTTCATTGCGGTCATGCATATTATGGCGGGCCATCAAGACGAAGCCGACGGATTCTCGCCGCACCCAGAGCATACCGCCGGTGCTATGAACGATTTCGGCGACAGCGCGAATGACTCGTTCTCGGGGAGGCTCGCTCAGATCGCCGGCAGACAGCGTATTAATAAACTTCAACCACTCTTCCCGATAGTCATACTTGTGGTTGAAAAAATGCTTGTTCATCAGCACCAGTGCTCGGGCGCGCACTTGCCCGGAAAACAGCAGCGTCGCCAGCAAGACGCCAGCGCCCGTTAAAAACGCTAACTGCAAGGCTGCGCCCCAGGCGCCACCGTAAGTCCGGACGTAATAACCAGCGCCTGCCATCGTCAGCAGATAAATTCCAGCACCGAAAATCGTTGCCGAATGCAGCACGACGCGCCGCGAAATGAACACCTCCATCGACCATTCCAGGTTACGAGCTGCTGCTACAGCGATCATGGGCGCCGCGAAAGCGCCTACCAGTCCGCGCGCCTCCCAGATGACTGAATCCAATCGTTTGAACAGCAACGCGTCGGCATACAGGAAAAAATCATAAGCGAACAACAAGCCCAATCCCAAATATAGAAATTTGGTAGCCCAGCGCCGTTGCGGACGGGTATTGCGGAAGAGCTGCTCAATCAGCATCAAACCAAAGAGAGCTAAACCAATATGTCCGAGGATGCTGGCATCCACGGGTAACTCAAACTGGGAGGAACCCCATAGAAATTGTAAATCTATTGCGAATAGCACGGTTGCATAACCCGCAAGTAGGACTCGAAACCATTGAATCCAACGGTTTGCCCAGACTTCGCGGACCAGCGGTTCAAGCAATGTACCCAGAAAAGCCAGCCACGCTACATTGCGGATAATTTCCAGTAATTGATACAGCCAGTCCGGACCCTCTACCTCGGCGCCAGCATACATTGCCGCTCGCAATGCCCATAGCAGGGTGATCAGCACGGCGGTCACCAACAGCCCACCCTGCAAGCGACCGCGCCAACTGGTCAATAGTAAAAGGAAAAGGATGAACCAGCCGACGGCTGTGGCGCCATAGCCAATGACTCCCAGCAAGCTCATGGATGCTCCAGGCGACGACTAGTGCGCGCTTCGCCCCCACAGCACGGTATGCACCGTCTGCAAGAGGATCAGAATGTCGAAAAAGAAGCTGTAATTCCTGATGTAGTACATGTCGTATTGTAGTTTTTCCCAAGAGTCCTCATCGGATGCGCCATAGGGATAGCAAATTTGCGCCCAGCCCGTAATCCCTGGCTTCACCATGTGGCGCATGGAATAGAAAGGGATTTTCTTATCCAGTCTTTCGACAAAGTACGGTCGTTCCGGGCGCGGACCTACAAAGCTCATGTCGCCGCGCAGGACATTGAACAATTGCGGCAACTCGTCAATGCGGGTATCACGCAACACCGCGCCCACCCGGGTAATTCGGCTGTCGTTAACCGGTGCCCAGCGCGGACGCCCATCTTGTTCAGCGTCGGTGCGCATGCTGCGAAACTTGATCACCTCGAACAGCTCATTGTTCAGACCGACGCGGGTTTGCCGGTAGAGAATCGGTCCGCGAAATCCCGACTCGATCCAAATCGCCAGGGCTGCGAACAACATCAACCACCAAGCCAATGCAAACAGGATTGAGCTGATGGCAATATCGAATGACCGCTTCAGGGTTTCCTGGCTGAAGCTCCGGAAAAACCCATCCTCGAAAATCAG
The DNA here is from genome assembly GCA_020444985.1 of Candidatus Competibacteraceae bacterium. Classification (GTDB taxonomy): domain Bacteria; phylum Pseudomonadota; class Gammaproteobacteria; order Competibacterales; family Competibacteraceae; genus UBA2383. The sequence goes on along the minus strand of JAGRHK010000166.1, from coordinate 2,593 downwards.
GTTGCTGGGTCGCAAAGCATCAAGTTGGATCTTGCCGGTCTCCCGCTCGTAGAAGTGCAGGAAATTGCTGATGCGGAATCCCTGAATTTTACATTCCAAAACCTGATCGATGGGAAATCCTTTGCGACGGTCATCCAGCGCCACCACAATCTCGTCAATCTCCAAGCGCTCCGCCAAATCAGAGAGATGATCGGGGGCGCGCAGCAGGCCGCTGGCTGGAACGCATAAATCTTCATCCTCATGCAGCCGCAAGTATCCGGCGACCAGGAAACTGGTGTTCGCATTCTGTTGCATTTCTGCGATGCGGCTGGCATTTTGCCCGACACCCAACACCAGAATCTGACGTTTGAGCACTTCGCGGTCAGACGCTTCAAAGAATATAAAGCGCAACAGCAAAACGCCAAAAAAAGCAATGCCAAGGCTCAGACTAAATTCGCCGCGCCCTAGAAACAGGGCTGGAAACAGATAGTACACTAGCGTCATCACAAACAAGCCAACCAGGAAACTGACGCTGATGCGCAACAACATATCGCCCCGGCCGCTCCAGAAATTGCGCTCATACAAACCCAGCGCGGTCATGATGAATAACATGACTCCAACAAAAATCAGCGCGCCTGGAACGACTTCGCTCAAAGTCGGCGCAATGCTTTGATTGGTGAACGCCACTGAGCGCACGAATCGGCCAAGATAGATCGACCAAAATAGCAGAAGCATCTCGGCGACCAGCAGCGTCAGGAATGTCCGGGAGATATAATGCCTGAAAAGACGAATCATGGAGTACTTGATGTGCTATTGAGGAGTTGATCGGAATCCGCATATTGTGGGGAAAACAGTTACACTCTTGCTGCTATTCCTCCCCAGCATACCTCTATACTAGCCCTCTATTCGTATTAATTAAATCGTTACAAACGGAGCATGATCGATGTTTGACCTCGCCACTACCCGTATCGGGATTATCGGCCTCGGCTACGTAGGCTTGCCGTTGGCCGTCGAATTTGGCCAGCATTTTCCCACATTCGGCCTTGACATCAATCAGGCGCGTATTAAGGAATTGCAGGCGGGAACCGACAATACACTGGAAGTAGCGGCCGAGGAACTCCGTCAGGCTGACCAGTTGCGCTATACCGACACTCCGGAGGATCTGGCGAATTGCAATGTGTATGTCATTACGGTTCCCACCCCGGTTGATGCGTATAAACGTCCCGACTTTGCTCCGTTGATTGGCGCCAGCACCACGGTCGGGCGCTTGCTTAAACCCGGCGATGTCGCGATTTACGAATCGACGGTCTATCCTGGCGCCACGGAGGAAGTCTGCGTGCCGATTCTGGAGCAGGAATCGGGGTTGCGCTTCAACGTCGATTTCTTCGCCGGTTATAGCCCCGAGCGCATTAATCCCGGCGACAAAGAGCATCGGCTGACCACCATCCGCAAGATTACCGCCGGCTCAACGCCGCAAGCAGCGGAATTCGTGGACGCTTTATACCGATCCATCATTACCGCCGGCACACATCCAGCGTCCAGTATCCGAGTGGCGGAAGCCGCAAAAGTGATTGAAAATACCCAGCGCGATGTCAATATCGCCCTGATTAATGAACTGGCATTGTTATTCAATCGGTTGGGCATCGATACCGAAGAGGTCCTGCTGGCTGCCGGCAGCAAATGGAATTTCCTGCCCTTCCGCCCCGGACTGGTGGGCGGTCACTGCATCGGCGTCGATCCCTACTATCTGACGCATAAGGCCCAGGAGATCGGTTATCACCCGGAAATGATCCTGGCGGGACGGCGAGTGAACGACGGCATGGGCGCTTATGTCGTACAGCGCGTCGTCAAGCTGATGAACCAGCGGCGCATTCCGGTCATGGACGCCAAAGTGCTGGTCATGGGGCTGACCTTCAAGGAAAACTGTCCGGATTTACGGAATACCCGGGTGGTGGATATTGTCCAGGAACTGCGCGACTACAATGCTCAGGTGGATGTTTACGATCCCTGGGTCAATGCCGAAGAGGCGCGGCGCGAATACGGAGTTGAACTGATCAGCCAACTACCCGTCGGGCATTACGACGCCATTATCCTGGCGGTGAGCCACCAGCAGTTTCAGGAACTCGGCGCGGAAGGCGTTCGGGCGCTGGGTAAGCCGGGAGCCGTATTGTTTGACGTAAAATATTTGTTGCCGCTGGGTGCGGCGGATGGGCGGTTATGAAAATTCTGGTGACTGGCAGCGCCGGTTTTATCGGTTCGGCGTTGTCACGGCGCTTGCTGGAACGTGGCGACGAAGTCGTCGGCTTCGACAATCTTAACGATTACTACGATGTCAATCTGAAGCAGGCGCGGTTAGCTCGCCTGCAAGCCTATCCTGGCTTCACCGAAGTGCGAGCTAGCCTGGAGGACCGGGCGGCGCTGATGGAGGCCTTCGTCGGTCATCGTCCCCAGCGCGTGGTGAACCTGGCGGCGCAGGCCGGGGTGCGCTATTCGCTTCAAAATCCGCATGCTTATGTCGATTCCAACCTGGTCGGCTTCGTCAATATTCTGGAAGCCTGCCGCCATCATGACATCGAGCATCTGGTATACGCCTCGACCAGCTCCGTTTACGGCG
>JAGRHK010000165.1 GCA_020444985.1 Candidatus Competibacteraceae bacterium | reverse complement strand
CGAGTGCTCGCCGCCGGCGGCGATCCCGGTAAGGTCGTGTTTTCGGGCGTCGGCAAACGTCGCGATGAGTTGGAGAACGCATTGATGGTTGGCATTCGCTGCTTCAATGTCGAATCCGCAGCAGAATTGGAATTGCTGGAACAGGTCGCTTCAGAATGCGGTCAACGCGCGCCGGTTTCGTTGCGCATTAATCCCGATGTGGACGCCAACACCCATCCTTATATTTCCACTGGACTGAAACAGAACAAATTCGGCATCGATCCCGAACGGGCGCTGGCTCTCTATGCACAAGCCGCCGTCTCGCCGCATCTCGAAATTGTTGGCGTGGATTGCCATATCGGTTCGCAACTCACGCAGGTCACACCGTTTGTCGATGCGCTGGAGCGAGTGTTGGCACTGGTCGTGCATCTGGAAGATCGAGGTATTCGTCTGCATCATCTCGACCTGGGCGGCGGTCTGGGGATTTGCTACCACGACGAGGAACCGCCCTTGCCCGCAGAACAGGCGGCGGCGCTCATGCAGCGCCTGCGTGGTCAACCCTATGAAATTCTGATCGAACCGGGGCGGGCGATTGTGGGCAATGCCGGTATTTTGGTGACGCGCGTGGAATTATTGAAACAGGGCGATGCAAAGAATTTTGCCGTCGTCGATGCCGCCATGAACGATCTATTGCGACCGGCGCTCTATTCCGCCTGGCAGGCGATCATCCCGGTTGAACCACGGACTACTGGCGAATCAAGACGTTATGATGTCGTGGGGCCGATTTGCGAAACCGGCGATTTTCTCGGCAGGGATCGAGAATTGCATGTCGAACCGGGCGATTTACTGGCGGTGCGCTCGGCGGGCGCTTACGGCTTTGCCATGAGTTCCAACTATAATTCCCGACCGCGCGCTGCCGAAGTAATGGTCGATGGCGAACGATTCCAGATCGTGCGCCGCCGGGAAACCGTCGCCGATCTTTACGCTGGCGAGTCGTCGCTAGCGTGATGGTCGGAATCGGGACGGCCCAAAAAATCCCGAAAAGCAATTTAAAGCAAGCTTTTGCCACCGAGGATAACACCATGCAAGACATCGTGCTGTTAGACTGGAATTTGGCTAATGCGCTGCGGTACCAGTCCCTCTACCTGCCGAAGCCCGCGCTGCCAGTGCGGGTCACGCTGACCGTTCCCGATGAAATCGCCCATATCATCAGTAAAGATCCCCTGCTGCATCAGCAAATGGTGGACGCCTGCCGGCTGCGCCTGCTGGAATCCGTGGCCAAGATCGATAAGGTGCGGGAAGAAACGGACAAGCTGATCAAAAAGGACATGGAGGCGTTTAATGCAGAAAATCAGCACAAAGTAAGAATCCTGCGCACACTGAAACAAAATGTGCCCTTGCCGGATTTTACGGAAACCTATCAGGAATTCCTTAACAAGTTCAACACGTTCGAAATAGATCATGCTCTGTATCGCGCGCAACTCGCCGCCCAGCGTCGATGGGAAACCCTGGCGGAGCAGCATAAGGAGTACAAAAAGTATAAAAAGGATGTAGTCGTCAAGGTGGTGTTGGGCACTACGGGATTGGGTTTGGCGGGCGCGGGCCTGGCCCTGGCGATACCAACCGGCGGCGCCAGCCTGGCTCTGGCGGTGGTTATTGCCTGGCGCTCGCTGGTGGATGGCCTCAAATTGCTAGCCGCGCTTGCCAAGGAAGCCGAGACCGTGGGCAAGGAAACCCGAAAATTGCTTGAATCGCTTAAAAAGCGCTATGACAATAAAACCAAGGGCAATGTTGCCAGCCAGGAAGTGACGGCATCCGTCATCAACGCGCTGTTACAAACGGAAGTTGGCAATATCAGTAAGGCTAATAGCAAGAACGAGTTGTGGGGGCAAAAGCTGGCGGGCATTCGCACCCGCGCCCACAGCCTTGCCATTCAAATGAACGAATTACTGGTGAAACAGGATGCGTTGACCGACCTGCTGATGGCGATAGAACTGCAAATCGAGGAATTCGCAGTTTGCTACGGACGCAACCATAAAAACGTGCGCAAAAAGCTTGAGAAGCTCAGAAAGGCCGTTTCGCAAAAAAACACCCTCATCCTCAAGGTCAAGCAAATCCTGGACAGCAACAAAATCCCGACTTTCCATCAGCGCGCCGAGGATGGACTCAAGGCGCAGCAACTGGCTGCCCAGGCGCTGGCTGAACTGAAAAAGAAAAGTCCCGGCTGGACGCAGAAATTCGATAGTTATTTCGCCTTGCTGGTCAATGTTGGCCTGGCCGCCGCTGGCGACACGGTGGGCTTCATTGGCGCTAAGGAAATTGTGGACTGGACGTTGACCGGCGTGACGACGGCCAACGATCTGGCAACCAACATCAAGGATCTCTGCGAAGCCATTAGCTAGAAATCTGTAAAAAAACAATTGATTGATTGTGGCCTCCCTGGCGGACGATAACCCAAAATCGTCCGCCAGCAGTTTTTGGCCTTCAACCTTCAACCTTCAACCTTCAACCTTCAACCTTCAACTTTTAGCCTCGACCATGACCGAACGAACTTCTGAACCGCATGTTCAACACCGTCTCAAGCTGCGTAATCTGCGCCTGTCGGATTATGGCGATGTGCATGACATCATGGAAATCGTTTATCCCAGTATGGATGGGGCCTGGAACCGTGAACAATTCGCCTCGCAAATCGCGCGCTTTCCAGAGGGACAGGTCTGTATCGAGGATAACGGCAAGGTGGTGGCGGCGACCATCAGCTTGATCGTGGATTACGGTCGCTACGGCGACCGTCATACGTATTGGCAAATCATCGGCGATGGTTATCTCACCACGCATGACCCGAACGGCGACACCTTGTATGGCGTCGATGTCTTCGTCCATCCCGATTACCGCGACATGCGCCTGGGCCGGCGACTATATGACGCTCGCAAGGAATTGTGCGAAAAGCTCAACCTGCGCGCCATTATCGTGGGCGGCCGCATTCCCGGCTACAGCCGCCATGCGCATGACATGACGCCGCAACGGTACGTGGAGCTGGTAAGAGCCAAGGAGCTGGTCGATCCCATTCTCACCTTCCAGTTGGCGAATGACTTCCATGTGCGCAAGATCGTGACCGGCTATTTGCCGGATGACGATGAATCGCGAGCCTACGCGGTGCTGCTGGAATGGTTGAATATCTATTACGAAGATAAGGAAATCCTGATTGGCGGCAGCAAATCGGTGGTGCGGATTGGCGCGGTGCAGTGGCAGATGCGCCAGACGGCTTCGCTGGAAGATCTATTGCAACAAGTCGAATATTTCGTTGATGCGGTAGCTGGCTACAAAACCGATATCGTGCTGTTCCCGGAGTTTTTCAGCGGCCCTCTCATGGCATTGTCCAACCAGCGCAACGCCGCCGAAGCGGTGCGGCAATTGGCTGAATACACCGAGCCGCTGCGCGAGGCGATTCTGCAACTGGCGCTGGCCTACAACGTCACGATCATTGCCGGCAGCATGCCGGAATATGTCGGCGGCATCCTGCATAACGCCGCCTATCTGTGTCGGCGCGACGGTACTTGGGACAAGCAATCCAAGCTGCATATCACCCCGGACGAACAAGCTTACTGGGGTCTGCAAGGCGGCGATCAACTCCAGGTTTTCGAGACCGATATTGGCAAAATCGGCATTCTGATCTGCTATGACGTCGAATTTCCTGAACTGCCGCGCCTGCTTGCCGACCAGGGAATGCAAATTCTGTTCGTGCCGTTCTGGACCGATACCAAGAATGCGTATCTGCGGGTGCGGTGTTGCGCACAGGCGCGCGCCATTGAAAATGAATGTTATGTCGTGATTTCCGGCAGCGTCGGGAATCTGCCGAGAGTGGAGAACATGGATATCCAGTATTCCCAGGCGGCGGTATTTACGCCCTCCGATTTCGCCTTTCCTCACGACGCGATCGCCGCCGAGGCGACGCCAAACACGGAAACGCTGCTGATTGTTGATCTGGACCTGGATAATCTCAAGGAATTGCGTGTGCATGGCAGCGTGCGCAATTTTCGCGACCGACGGATGGATCTGTACAAGATCGCTTGGACTGGGCGGGGTTAAGCTTCTGGATAAACTGTTGTTTCGTTAATCATGTTCCAGAGCATGACGGGATGGATTGACGAAAGTCGTTCACGTTCTAGACTTAACTCGCAAGTTCCTAAACCGGACCAGTGTCAAACGCCTTCAAGCGGCTGATCTGCCTCTGGCCACGGATATGATAATTCTTGTCCACCTAAGGAGAAACCCTGCTATGTCCGATGTCAAACTCTACCCGGTGCCTGCCGAAGTTGCCGCCCACGCCTGGATTAACAATGACCAATACCTGGAAATGTATAAGCGTTCGGTCGATGATCCCCAAGGTTTCTGGGCGGAGCAGGCCAATCAATTCGTAACCTGGTTCAAGCCCTGGGACAAGGTGCTGGACTGGGATTTCACCAAGGGTGAAATTCGCTGGTTCGATGGCGGAGAACTCAATGTCAGCTATAACTGCCTGGATCGTCATTTGGAAACGCGCGGCGATCAGGTCGCCATCATCTGGGAAGGCGACAGCCCGAATGAGGACAAGAAAGTCACCTATCGAGAGTTGCACCAGGACGTTTGCAAGTTCGCCAATGCCCTGAAAAGTCTGGGCGTCAAGCGCGGCGACCGGGTCTGCATCTACATGCCCATGATTCCGGAAACCGCCGTCGCCATGCTGGCCTGCACCCGGATCGGCGCGGTCCACTCCATCGTGTTTGGCGGCTTCTCGCCGGATTCGCTGAAGGACCGAGTCATCGATGCCGAATGCAACGTGGTCATCACTTCCGACGAAGGCCTGCGTGGCGGACGCCAGGTGCCGATGAAAGTCAATGCCGATAAAGCATTGCAGAGTACGCCCAGCGTCCAGAAGATGGTGGTGGTCAAGCGCACCGGCGGCAATGTCTCCTGGGTGGAGGGCCGCGATGTGTGGTATCACGATGTGATGGCCGCTGCGTCTGCGGATTGCCCGCCGGA
>JAGRHK010000164.1 GCA_020444985.1 Candidatus Competibacteraceae bacterium | reverse complement strand
TGAATTCCAGCAGGATGCGCCAGAGGCTAGCAGTATTCTGGCGTCGACCAATCCGATGTTGGATTCTGAACATGTCTGCATCAGGCGGCCATTGATCGCCAGTCAGTTGCATGGCGCTCTGACTCTGGACAACACGCAGGCGGCACCCAAACAACAACGATCCGATATTCTGCATAAATGCTTTTTGTTCCGCAACTTATCGCCCATTCATCTGGAGAAAGTCCGCGCGATGTCGCGGGTGGTAACCTTGCCGGGCAACTATGTCGTGTTTGAGAGAGGCTCAACCGGCGAGGAAATGCTGGTTGTTCTGAGCGGCCGCCTCAAGGTGAATGTCACGGATGGAGAAGGGCGGGAAATCGTGCTGGGAACTATTGCGCCAGGGGAAATCGTGGGCGAGATTGCCATGCTCGACGGTCGAGGGCGCTCGGCGACGGTGACCACGCTGGCGCCCAGCGAACTACTGGTAATTCATCGCAGGGATTTCATGCCCTTTCTGGAGCAGAATCCCAAAGCGGCCATCGATCTGATTATGGTGCTGGCGCTACGATTACGGCTTAATACCGAGCAGTTGACTGAATTACTGGATCGATGATGATGGATTATCAAACACTGAAATTTTATCAATCAGGTCTCGGCGCATGCGCGCTGACCGCGGACCACGGGAGATTCTCATGGAATTGGCTTGCCTGGATTTGGAAGGGGTTCTGATTCCGGAAATCTGGATTAATGTCGCTGAGCGCACCGGCATTGAGGAGTTGCGGCTGACCACCCGCGATATTCCCGATTATGACCAGCTCATGCGGGGGCGATTGGAGTTGCTGAATCAGCATGGATTGAAGCTTTCCGACATCCAGCAGGTGATCGCCGGGATGGGAGCGCTAGAGGGCGCGTGCGCGTTTCTCGACTGGTTGCGCGAGCGATTTCAGGTCGTGATTCTGTCCGATACGTATTATGAGTTTGCGCTGCCATTGATGAAACAACTGGGTTGGCCGACGCTATTCTGTCACCGCCTGGAAGTCGTTGATGATCGGGTGGTAGGCTATGTCCTGCGTCAACCGGATTCCAAGCGACAAGCGGTGCAGGCGTTTCATCAGCTCAATTTCCGGGTGATTGCCGCCGGAGATTCCTATAACGATACGACGATGCTGGCCGAAGCGGAGGCCGGCATTCTGTTTCGCCCACCACAGAATGTGATCGACGAGTTTCCACAATTCCCAGTGGCGCGAACTTTTGAGGAAATGCGCGAAGCGTTTCGCCAAGCGAGTATCCGTTCGCTGTAGATCATGCGTATGATTTTTTATGATACGTCCTACTTTTACCTTACGAAGCGCTGGCTTAGAGGGTAAAAGTGGTGCTTGGTTATGGCAACGACTGGCGTTCGGCAGGGCTGTGCAGGGTTTATGTTTTCCTGCTGCTCGTTCTATTACCGGTCTGCCCAGCCTTGGCCCAGGAAGCCGGCCAAGTGGTCAGCGCGCTGGGAACGGTTGAAGTCCTGCGCGCAGGGCGCTGGCAACCCGTCGACGCGGGCGCGCGGCTGGCGGAGGGCGAGGTGGTGCGCACCGACGCCGGCAGTCGGGCGGCGATTTTGTTGGCCAGTGGGACGCAAATCAAGTTGAATGCCCGAAGTCAACTGGAACTCAAGCGCATCGCGCCGCCACCACCGGCAGGCTTCATTGCCACCGCGACCCAGGCCCTGCAAAGCATTTTGCGGGTGTTGAGCGGCGAGGTCTGGGTGCGCAACAGCGGCGAGCCGCTGGAAGTGCAGACCGTTCCGGCAACCGCCACCATTCGCGGCACCGAATTCAATCTGAGGGTAAGTCCCGGCGACGCTGCCCGGTTGACGGTGGTGAATGGCTTGGTGGAATTCAGCAATCCCCAGGGGAGCGTCCTGGTCGCAGCGAGTGAACAGGCGGATGTTAACGTGGGTGAAGCCCCGCGCAAGACGGTGCTGCTCAATCCGCGCGATGCGGTGCAATGGTCGCTGTATTACCCGCAGGTGATCGGCGACGCAACACAAAGCCGCTGGATTGAAGCCGCGCAACGGCATTTGCTGCGCGGTGAAGTGGCGGCGGCGCGACAAGCCATTGACCGCGCGTTGGCGCTTGATGCCGGCGATGCGCTGGCTTACAGCGTCCGCTCCACCATTGCGTTGACGCAGAACCGTAGGGCTGAAGCCCGAGCGGATGCTGAAAAAGCGGTTGCGGTGAATCCCGCCTCCCCTGCGGCCTGGCTCAGCCGGAGTTGGGTCCAGCAAGCCGAATTCGATCTGGACGGGGCGCTGGCGTCCGCGCGCCAGGCGGCTGAACTCGATCCTCATCATGTCCAGGCGCGGGTTCAGGAAAGCGGTCTGCTGTTCGGGATGGGGCGGTTGCAAGAAGCGGTGAAAGTCGTGGAGCGGGTGCGGCAAATCGCCCCAGATGATGCGATGGTCAATACGGTCTGGGGCTTCCTGCAACTCGCCCGGCATCGCGTGGATAAGGCCCGCGCGGCGTTCGAGGCGGCCATCGTCCAGGATTCGACCCTGGGCCTGCCGCATCTGGGTTTGGGATTGGTGCTATTCCGGCGGAACGAGACCGATGCGGCAGTGGTGGAAATGCGCAAGGCCACGCTGCTGGAGCCGCAGGTCGCGCTCTACAACAGCTATCTCGGCAAGGCGTTTTATGAAGTCAAGGATAACCGGCGGGCGCGAAAATATCTGGAGGTCGCGAAACATCTCGATCCCCGCGATCCCACGCCGTATCTGTATGACGCCATTCGATTGCAAAGCGTCAATCGACCCGTGGAGGCGATGGAGAACTTGCAAAAATCCATTGAGCTGAATGACAACCGGGGCGTTTATCGTTCCCGGTTGCTACTGGACGAAGATCAGGCGACGCGGTCGGCGGCGCTGGGGCAGATTTATAACGAGATCGGCTTTACTCAACTCGGCTTGCGGGAAGGTTGGCAATCGATCAGCCGCGATCCGAGCAATTATTCCGCGCACCGTCTGCTGGCGGATTCTTACGCCGCCACGCCGGGGATTGAAGCGGCCCGCGCCAGCGAGTTGTTGCAAGCACAGTTGTTACAGCCGCTCAATGTAGTCCCTGTGTCCCCAATAGCCGCCGAAACGGCTTTGGGGCTTCCCGCTGCCGGGCCATTGACGGCTTCCCTGTACGAATTCAATCCGCTGTTTGTGCGAGAGCAGCCCACGCTGTATTTCTCCGGGCTGGGCGGCAATCAGGAAACGTGGGGCGATGAGCTGATTGTCGCCGGACGCACCGACCGGTTCTCCTATAGCCTTGGCCAGTTTCACTATCAGAGCAACGGCTATCGGATCAACAACGATCTGGAAAACAACCTCTACAATCTGTTCATGCAGACTGCGGTGACGCCAGCGTTTAATCTCCAGGCTGAATACCGTTATTTGGACACCTCCAGCGGCTATCTGGAGTCTCGCTACGATGGCTCATTCAGCAGCTCCAGGCGCGTGGACATCGAGCAGGAAACCACCCGCATCGGCGCGCGTTATTCCCCGTCACCCCAAATGGATGTGATCGCTTCGGTCATCTACACCGACCGGGATTTTTTACAGAGATTCCCGAATATCAATCGTTTTTTAGGAACAGTAATAAAAGGGACTCAGGCAGAATCTCAACTGCTTTATCGCACCGACAACTTCAATGTCATTGCCGGTCTGAGCGCGCATTTTCTCGACTATACTTTTTCCAGTGTTTCCCAGCCTGATACGGACGGCGCTCAGAAGATTGCCTACAGCTACGCCAACATGAAAGCGCCCGATAACCTCATCTGGACCTTGGGCTTGAGTTATGAGTCGGATGACAGCCCTTATGCCCGCTTGCACGAGCTGAATCCAAAATTCGGCGTACAGTGGGCGCTCAATGACCACGTTGCGCTGCGCGCCGCTGCCTTTAAAACAGTGAAGCGGTCATTTGCCGCACGGCAGACCCTAGAGCCGACGCAAGTGGCCGGGTTCAATCAAATGATGGATTTGGCCGACCTGACGGTATCGAAACATTACGGAGTCGGCCTGGATGTGCGGTTTACCGAGCAGCTCTTTGGCGGCCTGGAAGCGGTGAGACGGGAGAACGAGACGCCTTTTGGCGCCCTGGACGCGCCAGACTTCTATTTTATTGAACCCAACCAGGAAACTTTTTACAGCGCTTATTTATACTGGATGCCCAGCCGCCGTTGGGCGCTTTCCGGCGTATGGCGTTATGAACGATTCAAGGAAAAAGGCTGCATCCCGTGTCAAATCTTTGCCTCAATTCCGGCTGAATTGACCACCCTCTCCCTGCCGGTGAATGTTCAGTATTTTGATCCTTCGGGCTGGTTTGCTGGACTGGGCATGGTTTATGTGAATCAGGATATTCAGATGATTGATCCTCGTTTGCCACCCAATGCGCCACTTAGTTATCTGTCCACACAGAATGAAGAATTCACCCTGTTCAATGCAGGGTTGGGTTATCGCTTGCCCAAGCGGCAGGGCATGGTCGCGCTGGAAGTGAAAAATCTGTTCAATCGGCAGTTTTATTTCCAGGATTACACGTTTCAAACCGGAGGATTTGTCAGTCCTCTTTATCGACCCGAGCGGACGCTGTTTGGCCGCCTGATTCTTAATTTTTGACCACGCATGAGGAGAAAATCCGATGAGCTTGACGGGTGTTGAAGTACCGGTTAAAACCTTGGATAAGATTGATCCGAATACCATTTTGATGGTGATATCCGATGATCAGGGAGTCGCGAGAGTTGTCAAAGTTGATCCTCAATCGGCGCCCAAAGGAGAAGCAATCTTAAGAGTGTCCCCTGGTCAGGATCAGCCGCAAAGCGGGTGCTATATACGTGATAATGGTGGCTGGATATGGGTTGATCCCTGTCCGTACTAACCCATTATGATTGATCCTGGCTCGACTAACGAGCTAATTGCTTGAGTTATCCAATGAGGAGAATATTGTCATGAAAAAATCTCTTTTTGCCTTAGCCTTTTCTGGCATATTAGCTAGCCACGCTGCTTTTGCC
>JAGRHK010000163.1 GCA_020444985.1 Candidatus Competibacteraceae bacterium | reverse complement strand
AGGGTACATGACATCCTTGGAGGATAGGCGATCATGTTTGTTCGGAATTTTTGTTCAACCCAGGATAAGTTTCCAGGTTTAGCAAATTCATTACAAAATGATAAGATTCGCCGCATACAGATAGGATATAAACGAATGATTTATAGGTTAATTTACGAAATCTTGCCGTGTGCTTACATGCGGGTCGGCGCACTTGCTCCAAGGATCTGGTGATGGCGTATGTCTGATTTTCCCGAGCAGCGGATCAGGGTGACGAGGATGCCCGGATCATGCGCGACAAAGTCGCAAGTCGTTTGACCGATCAGCAGATGGCCCACGCCGAGCAACTCTTGCAAGCGCCGGTTGATTAATGTCCAATACTAAGCAGTTACGATTTCTATTGAGAATCCGTATTAAAATCAAGGTCCGATATGAGAAAGTTTTTACTATTATCCCTGTTGCTTTTCATATTTTCGCCTGGGTGGGCAAGTATTCCCGCCACGCCTGTCATGACACTTTACCGGTTCAATGGCAATCTTGAAATTCCTTATTACGACATTGAAAGTTTCGCACAATCCGGCCCATCCCGGCCCGCCGGACGCCTGACGCAGGGAACATCCTTGATCCCCTGCCTGGTCATAAGGGATGGTCGCCCATTGACGGATCGCCAGGGTACGCCTTATGTCGGCTTTGAAATCGTCGTCAATTCCCGCACAGCGACGCCGGCTGCGACAAATACCGTCAAAACGGCGCTCCAGCAGCGTCAAAACATGATGGTGACCAACCACCATTGTGGTGACGCTGTGCGGCATGTGATTAGTATCCGGAGGATGTATGCAATGGACAAAGCGCCTTTCTTCGATCCGCCGCCCCTGTCCGGGACCCATCGGGCCATTTCGCAGCGAAAATACCACAGCGAGCTGGATCAGATCGTTCAGGCGTTTCACAACTCGGCCTATTGCGCGACCGCCAATCGCCGCCTGATCGGACGCCGTCATGCGCTGCAACGCGCTTGGGAGGAATTCATCGGCGCTCCGCGACATCCGTGGTCCCGCCAAGCCTTGCAACGCGCCAAACATCTGGATTATGCGATGCGCACGGCGATTTTCGAGGGCCACCTGGATCGGGGTTGCAACGCCTATGGCGCTTGCGAGCGAAATATTATCGCGCTATCCATTCGCAATCGGGCCAGGGAATCTTGCGCGAAAGGCCAGGGTTGTCGCTTTCGCGGAGATTTTCAGGGCGTATCATCCCGAGTTTCCCAATACAACATCTGGGATGAATATTTGACCCAGATTTCTGGGTTGACCTCCTGTTTCCTGCGTCAGGATTTGCGTAGCGATACCGCAGCCGGCCGCCAACAGCGCCACAATTCAGCCTATTACGACAAGATCCAGGCGATGTATCGACAAAACCTGCCGGATGTTGAACGCATCCTGTTCGGCGACGATCGCGATCTTGAGGCGCTTTTTTCCGGCGCTTCCCTGAGAAATATCAAAAGATTGCGGCACTATTATCATGCTCCGGCCATGGGTCAATGTTTTCCCCAGCATGATCGAGTGGAATACATGTCCGGCGCGGTAGCCCGCAAAGGGCAGGATTTTGCGTTGATCGCCAATACGCGCATTCGTGTCGATCAACGCACCCAGAATGGGTATTTTTTCCGGGATTTTGTGGTGCAAACGCAACCGGAGCGGGATGTCGTGCGCTTGGTTGATCGCTATCCGGGATTTGTCGTGGATGGAAGAAAAGTATCGCTGGGCAGGGCTTCAAGCTGCCCTCCTTATGGAATTCCGCGCGGCTGCCGATTTAAAAGCATTGGCCGTTATCGAAAAACCCCATCCTGGTTGAACACGGGGACGCCATTAGCCTTAACCTGTCGCATTCGTGACCGTGGGGAACAGTGTCAGGCGCAAGGCTCGCTACAAAAAGTCACTGTCGGCGGCGTATGCGATACCCAGATGCGTCCTGTGACCGGGGTTGATTAAAATCGGTGCGTCTTCGGCGCCAGAGCTTCAAGAAAACAGGAACACGGCTGCGGAGACTGCACAGGTCCAACGACCTTCTGGATCGCCTTCAGTGGCGGCGGTCATCGACAAGCTGTTAATGATTAAATGGCTGTGTTCGTAGATCCGCTTGCGTTCGTTCCAAGCAACCTCCGGGTCGAGATCCACGCCCAGGGTGCTGGCCAGCATGCTGGCCGCGAGGTCCTCGGCGTGGTCACCGCTTTGTTCCGCCATTTGGCCAAAGCCATGGTATTCGGAAATATAGCCGTAGGTCTCGGGATCCGCAGGTCGGGCCAGGCCGATGCTGGCGTGAATGTGGCGTCCCGGTTCGTTGGTTTCGATCTTCGCCATTACGCAGAAGGTGATATCGCCGGGCTTCAGCGCGGCCACCCCGACCTCGCGGTCCACCAGCTCACAGCCTGGCGGCAGGATCGATGAGACATAAACCAGATTCTGCTGTTCGATGTCGGCGTCACGCAACGCTAACTCGAAAGCGGTCAGCGTGTGGCGGTGAATGCCGATCCCCCGGGTCAGAAACAAGCGGCTAGGTGTCGGAAACATAGGTGGCTCCTCTTAAACCAAATAGAATATGAAATTGAACGCTGGAGCTTGATGGTAAGGGGGCAATAGGCTGAAGTCGAGACTCATAGGATGACGTTTTTATGACGAAAGAACAGTGCAATACAAAACTGATAATATGTAAAACTCAGTGACTGATGCGATGCCGCCTTCCGCTCTGGAGCCTGGAACGCTATGACCCTAACACCCACCTTCGCGATTCCGCCGACCTTTCTCGGCGCCACCCTCGAACCGGCGGCGGCGCGATTTTGGGTGGCTGGCGTACCGTTTGATATCGGGACCACGAACCGGGCGGGCGCACGCGCCGGGCCGCTGGCGGTGCGCCACGCTAGTCGCATGCTGGTCGATGGCGATAATCCGGCTAATTGGCGCGATCCGCTAACACTGGGGTTGGCGGATGTCGGAGATTTCACCCTGGCGCTCGGCGATATTTCCTCTTCCCTCGCTTTGATTGAGCAACAAGCGGCGGAATGTTCCCATCTCATCGCTCTTGGCGGCGACCATACCATTACCCTGGCGTTGTTGCGGGCGCTGGCAAAACGGTGCGGACCACTGGGAATGGTGCATTTTGATGCCCATGTCGATACTTGGCCGGACAATTTCGGTCAGTCGTTCGCACACGGCTCGGTGTTCTACCACGCGATTAATGAGGGGCTGGTCGATTCTCGGCGGATGATTCAGATCGGTATCCGGTCGCCGGTTGCGCGCGCAGTTTACGAGTGGACCTTGGCTCAAGGCGTACGCATCGTTAGCGCCGAGGAAGTTCATACCCTGGGTGCGTCAGCGGTCGCCGATCTTGTGCTTGCGACCCTGGGGGCAGGACCGGCTTACCTTTCATTCGATATTGACGCCATTGATCCGGGGCAGGCGCCTGGAACCGGTACGCCCGAGGTTGGGGGGCTGTTTACTTGGCAGGCGATGGCGATCCTCAAACGCCTTGGCGGGCTTGATTTTAAGGGCATGGACTTGGTCGAGGTCGCTCCGGCCTACGACGTCGCCGAAATTACGGCCCTCGCTGGCGCCAGTGTGGTCTGGCAATACCTTTGCCTGCAACACTGAGCGAGTCATATAAAAACCATGTTTGGGTCGGCCGTTAGGATGCGTGAAAATCGCCGCAATTCTCACGCCGAAGGTGGTCGGCTGGATGCGCAAGTGAGTGCGTAACGCGTTGCATTGGTCTGCTGTTACAGACCGCCGGACAACGCATATGTCACCTCAGCGGCTGCGATCGCTTCGCATCCACTCGCATTTTGTCCTGACCACAAGGGTGAGAAATCTCCACGGCCTTGGCTTTCCGCGTGTGTTCGCAAGGGCGTGATCGCTGATGTTGCAAAAGGAAAATCAGGCGCTGCTGTGCTGAGTGGTCCAAGCTCGCGCATCATGCGATTGACAATACCGCGCGCAGGTCGACCACTAAATATGTTTGTTAGCGCTGTGTGCTGAGCAGATCGGTCTTTCAGCGCGGCCCGATGGACGGCGCTCGTCGTGGCTTCGGGGCATAGCAAATAGGCTGTACCCACTTGCACGCCCGCCGCCCCAAGCGCCAATGCGGCCCTGACTCCCTTCGCGTCAGCGATCCCTCCTGCGGCAATGACCGGCACATTGACCGCTTGTACAATTTGCGGCACTAATGCAAATGTGCCGACCTGAGTACTGAGATCGTTCGATAAGAACATCCCGCGATGTCCACCCGCTTCGAGGCCTTGCGCGATGATCGCATCAACGCCACGCGCTTCAAGCCATACCGCCTCTTCAACAGTCGTAGCGGAGGAGAGGATCTTCGCTCCTGAGCGGCGTACGCCCGCCAGTAGTTCTGCGGAGGGCAAGCCAAAATGGAAGCTCACAACGGCGGGTCGAAAGAGACAGAGTATGTCGACAATCGCGGCGTTGAAGGGTAAGCGACCGACTCCAGCGGGTATCTTTTCAGGGTCAATACCGAATTCTTTGTAATATGGCGAAAGTGTGGTTCGCCAGACAGATTCACGCTGCGCGTTCGGCAGCGGTTGTGTGTGGCAGAAGAAATTCAGATTGAAAGGCTTGTCAGTTTGGGTTGTTATTGTTGTGAGTTCGGAGTGAATTGCGTCAGGAGAGAGCATGGCGCATGGTACTGAACCGAGAGCGCCCGCATTCGATACTGCGAGTGCGAGAGCGCTATCTTGAACTCCCGCCATCGGCGCTTGGATAATGGGTAACTCGATTCCGAAAAGTTTCTGAAGTATCATTGGCTTGTCTGTATTCGTTGCTCGTTATACCAATGCTGGAACGCTGTTAACAGCGCCTTTAAATCGGCTAACATGTTGACCTCTTGACGAAACACGAACTCATGCTTGAAGGTACGGTTCAAGCGTTCGAGGATGCCCATGCCGCCGACCTGGGCGACGCGGCAGCGCACCCATTGCCCGATGGACTGACAGACCTGCTGGAAGTGACCGGAGGTGAAATCCGACCCGGCGTCGCTCTGGAT
>JAGRHK010000162.1 GCA_020444985.1 Candidatus Competibacteraceae bacterium | reverse complement strand
CCTTCCTGAACGAAGATGTTGTTGCGCATCTTGATCTCAACCACAGTGAAACCCTGTTGAGCAAAGCGCGAACCCAGTTGTTCGCCAATCACGCGCCCCAGACCCGATGACATTTCAAGATTGTTGATATCGACGAATGTTGCAGATAGCAGCGGCTCGCGCCGCTCTCGCAGCCAAGGCGCTCGCGTCAGCAAAGCATCCGCCGCCTGGTAGTTCTGCTCGATCAAGTCTGCATCCTGGATGATGGGACGAACAGGCAGATTTTCTCTTGAGGAAGCACAGCCTTGGATGCCCACCCAACCGAACAGGGCCAAAAACGCGACCCCTGCGCGTAGAATTAGCTTCCAGTTCATCATGGTCCAACCACCTCTATAATGCGAGTAGCCGGCTGCTGCATGGCCATGTATTGGTTTTTATCGCCAACATAATAAACATTGCTATACCGGAGCAGATAACGATCAGCGTTCATGACCGAAACATTGACAATGATTTCATCTTTGACCGTTTCCGGCAGTCCGGACTTGACGACCTGCATATCATAGCTTACAGGCAACCCGGCTGATGGCGTGGTCGTGATAATGAATCCCCGTTCTACGAGACGCGTGGTCAATAAGTCATAAAATCCGGCGCCTGCCGCAGTGTAGTATCTAGGCGGCTCAAGATACAGACTAATGGTTGGACGCTCCTGAGCCTCATGCCCTTTATCATACTCAAGATTTGGCATCATCAAGGCGTCTTGCAGCCAGTTGGCCACATCAATCGCCATGACATCCCAGTGATGCGCCGACCGCATCTTCTGTTGGTAGGTGAGCGGATAGCCCGTCTCGACAGGCATTGGAGTGGTACAAGCCCCCAGCCCCAGACAGAGAACAATAAGAGAAGCATACAAGATTTTCATGAATTTCTCCCTCGGCTTTTTGTATCCATTATTAGCGATACTCTTCAGAGTTTAGCGGGTTATACCACCGGTTCCAGCCCTTGACAACAAGGGCTTTATAAATCCATCCATTGATTTTACCAGCAAGTTGCAAATCAACTCATTATCAGGGCAAACAATGTCTTAATAATTTGCTTCAACACATTATGTTGTATATAAACCTGCTTTAAACCACATTATGTAGGAAAATACGTCTGGAATTTTTTCTTGTATCTTCTAAAATCCTCAATCCCGAGTCACGCAGCATGCGGTTTTTCTCAATCCAGCACTCAACCGCTCCTGATCCTGACCACGCCTTAATCCACTTGTCCAAAGACTCCAGGCTTATGAAAATCGCGCATTTACAACCTGCTGTTGACCGTCCGACCATCGCCGCCGACGCGCCGATGCAGCCCGCTTCCTGGGACATCTGGGACAAAAAATATCGACTGCAATCCAAGGATGGCCATCCGGTTGACGAAACGATCGATAGTACTTACCAAAGGGTCGCTCATGCATTGGCCGAGGTGGAAGTAACCCCGGAATTACGCGAACACTGGCGCGAAAAATTTTTATGGGCCTTGCGTCACGGCGCGATTCCAGCGGGACGCATCATCTCGAACGCTGGCGCCTGGGAGCATAAACCGGCAACCTCGACCATCAATTGCACGGTATCCGGCACAATTCAGGATTCGATGGATGACATCCTGCGCAAGGTGCATGAAGCGGGACTCACATTAAAAGCGGGTTGTGGCATCGGTTATTGCTTTTCCACCTTGCGTCCGCGTGGCGCTTATGTATCCGGGGCTGGGGCCTATACCTCCGGTCCCCTGTCATTCATGGATATTTACGACAAGATGTGCTTTACCGTTTCTTCGGCGGGAGGGCGGCGCGGCGCGCAGATGGGAACTTTCGATGTGGGCCACCCTGATGTGATGGAGTTTATCCGCGCCAAACGTGAAGCCGGTCGCTTACGGCAATTTAATCTATCGTTGCTGATCACCCGCGAATTCATGGAAGCCGTCAAGAACGATCAGGAGTGGGTGCTGGCGTTCCCAATGATGGCCCAGGAAGCCGAAGAAGATCGAATTGATTTACAGGATGCCTCACGAATCGTTTGGCGTGAATGGCCGACCACCCAAGGACTCATTGTGAATGAAGCAGGCCAGGTGGCTTGCAAGATTTACCGAACCATTCGCGCCCAGCGCTTGTGGGACGTGATCATGTCCTCGACTTATGATTATGCCGAACCAGGATTCATTTTGATCGATGAAGTGAATGAAATGAATAACAACTGGTTTTGTGAAAATATACAAGCGTCAAACCCTTGCGGCGAGCAAATGCTCTCTCCTTATGGATCGTGCTTACTGGGTTCGATCAATCTCACCCAGTTCGTCGAGAATCCCTTTAAGGAAAAAGCCCGTTTTGATTGGGACGCCTACCGCCAAGTGGTCGCCATTTTCACTCGAATGCTGGATAACGTGGTGGAAATTAATGGCCTGCCACTGGAACAGCAACGCCAGGAGATTTCAAGTAAACGCCGGCATGGCATGGGCTATCTGGGACTCGGTTCGACATTGACCTTGCTGGGTATGGAGTACGGTTCGTCAGAGTCTCTGGCTTTCACTGAGGAAGTCACACGAGAAATGGCGCTCGTCGGTTGGCGGGTTGCTTTGGAACTGGCTCAGGAAAAAGGCCCGGCGCCCATTCTCGAACAGGAATTTACGATCACCGCCGATTTGCTGCGCAAGCGCCCGGAGATGGCCGACGATGGCATCCGCGAAGGAGATTGCGTCAAAGGCAAGGTTCTACACGCGCGCTATAGTCGCTATATGCAGCGGGTTGCAGAAGTCGATCCCGATTTAGTGACGGCGTTGGCCGAAATCGGCGCCCGGTTCACTCACCACACGTCAATCGCTCCGACCGGCACAATTGCGCTCTCACTGGCCAACAACGCCAGCAACGGCATCGAACCCAGCTTTGCTCATCACTATTCGCGCAACATTATCCGATCTGGAAAAAAATCCAAGGAAAAAGTCGATGTATTTTCTTTTGAGTTATTGGCCTACCGGCACCTGATTAATCCCAGGGCCATTCCAGAAGCTCAATCGCCTGAAGAGCAGTTGCCGGAGGTGTTTATTACCGCCGATGACGTGACGCCCAAGCAGCATGTCGACATCCAGGCCGCTGCGCAAAAGTGGGTCGATTCCAGTATCTCCAAAACTGCTAACGTCCCGACCGATTTTCCTTACGAGGATTTCAAGGATATTTATCTTTACGCCTATAAACAGGGACTCAAAGGCTGCACAACCTTTCGTTTCAATCCATCCGCTTTTCAGGGAGTACTGGTCAAGGAACAGGATCTGGCAAATACCCGCTACCGATTTGTGTTGGAGGATGGTTCGGAAGTCGAGGTTCAGGGCAACGAAGAAGTCGAATATGACGGTGAAATTCATAGCGCCGCCAACTTATTCGATGCCCTGAAAGAGGGCTATTATGGCAAGTGGTAATTCCGCAAAACATAGCCAGCTTCCGGAGGCCAGGATGACCGTCAAAATCGACAAAAAAATTATTGCCTACAGCGTCGTCAAACCCGAGACGCCCCCCGCAACCGATCCTCGATTGGCCGTACAGCACATGCATGAAAGTGTGGAACGACCGGATGTCCTGCCCGGCGCCACCTACAAAGTCAAGACGCCGTTGTCCGACCATGCCCTGTACATCACCATCAATGACATCGTGCTTAATAAAAATACCCCGGATGAAATTCGGCGTCCCTTTGAAATCTTCATCAACTCCAAGGCGATGGAGCATTTTCAATGGATTGTCGCCCTGACCCGCATCATCTCGGCAGTCTTCCGCAAAGGCGGCGACGTGACGTTCCTGGCGGAAGAACTGCGCTCGGTATTCGACCCGAAAGGCGGCTACTTTAAAAAGGGTGGCAAGTATATGCCCTCGCTGGTCGCAGAAATTGGCGATGTCATCGAATCTCACCTACGCTCTATCGGTCTCTTAGAAAAAGACAGTCTCGACGCGCATCAGCGCAAATTGATCGACGAGCAGCGCATCAAATACGAAACCGGCATGAAAGCTGTTGAAGAAGCGGGCGTTAGCACCTTTCCTTCCGAAGCCACGCTCTGTAGCAAATGCCAGAACAAAGCGGTCATCGTCATGGACGGTTGCCTGACCTGCCTGAACTGTGGCGATTCCAAGTGTTCCTAAAGAAAGCGACTTGTTTCAGATTTCCCATGAGATTGCACTATGTCCCCATCATTGCCTGACCGTATGACCGTTATCGAAATTACCGAACCAGGTGGCCCGGAGAAACTGGCGCCGGCCCATCGGCCCTTACCAAAACCGGCGACCGGCGAACTATTAATCCAGGTTGCCGCTGCAGGCGTTAATCGACCGGATTGCCTGCAACGCCAAGGTAGTTACCCTCCCCCTCCGGGCGCATCCGATATTCCTGGCCTGGAAGTCGCTGGTACGATTGCCGCAGTAGGCGAAGGCGTTAATCACTGGGCGGTTGGAGATACAGTGTGCGCCTTGCTGACCGGTGGCGGCTATGCTGAATACTGTGTCGCCCCTGCTCCGCAATGCCTGCCGATTCCCGCAGGCTTGACCCGACAACAGGCAGCTGCCCTGCCAGAAAACTTTTTCACAGTCTGGAGCAATGTTTTTGACCGTGGGCGACTGCAGCCGGGAGAAACTTTGCTGGTCCACGGCGGCGCCAGCGGCATCGGCACAACCGCTATCCAACTAGCTAAGGCGCTAGGATCACGGGTGTTAACGACAGTTGGCAGCCCTGACAAAGTGCAACCCTGCCTCGACCTGGGCGCTGAACGAGTCATTAACTATCGTGAAGAGGATTTTGTTCAGGTCGTTAAAAGCCTTACGAAGAATCAGGGCGTGGATGTCATTCTGGACATGGTGGGCGGCGACTATGTACAACGCAACCTCAGTGCGTTGGCAGTTGAAGGTCGACTGGTTTTTATCGCTTTCCTGCGCGGCGCTAAAGTCGACTTGAATCTGGCGCCGATCATGATGAAGCGACTGACCGTGACTGGTTCGACTCTGCGCGCTCGACCTGTCGCGGATAAAGCGCCGATTGCTC
>JAGRHK010000161.1 GCA_020444985.1 Candidatus Competibacteraceae bacterium | reverse complement strand
ATAGTAATAAATAAAAAACATGTCTCAGTTTTTCTTCAGGGCCAGTTCTAAGATTGATGATATTGATTGCTTTTTTTATTTTTTCGATTGCTTGTTCTTTCATTGGCGATGAGGCAATCCTATAGCCAAGATAAAAAGCTTTTAGAGCTGCTAGCATTTCTTTTTGCAAATTTAATCTCCTTTCTCATTACGCCTAACGCTTGCCGTAACCGGCGCATTTGTAGTGAGCGCAGTGAACGAAAAATTCGTCCGCGTTTACGGCTTTGTTAGGCATTAATCTTCTTGATCTTCGGGGTATGGCACAGGCTCAACTGCTACCCAGCCTTCACGATCAGGTGCATTATGACCAGTTTGCTTATCAGAACCTTCCGTCGTAATCACCCTTGCTCCTCGATGCATGAACGCCCTCACCACGGACTTTCTTGGATGATCCTCATCTTCTTTTGCTGCGCTAACTATCGCAGTGAAAGTACCTTCTGTCGGTTGCTGAACGAGCTTTTCTCCGAGCCATCTATCGAGGACTTCTGTTGACACATTGTGCCTAGAACCATGATGTGGAACTTGAATTCGATCAATACCAGGAAGAGCCAATCCAGCATAAGGAGAATAATCCGCTGCCTCATTCATCGCAGCCCTGCCTGCATCACCTGTTAGCAATATCCGTTTTCCACACAAGTTGGCATATTGAACAATACTCATGTTGTTTTCTGGGCTGGTATCTTCTTCTGGAAAGACCTCTTCGCCCCATGCTGACCTGATAAAATTAGCTACTTTTCGAACAGCTAAGTCCATTGCTTCTATCAATGATGCTTGTTCTGCTTTCTTGGCCTCTGGCGTTTTTTCTGACTCTACCACCAAATCTAGATATCGCATCTTGGAAGGTGCCAGAACATGAACTTCGCCAATAACTTGCCCTTGGAATGGCTCTTTGATCACTGTGCCTGACTCAACAGCAAGATCTTCAAGTGCGGCGATGTTGGGATAGATTTCACGCAACCGCTTGACAAGATTCTCGACTGAGGTAAATCTACTGAATCGTCCGATCAATTCATCAGCGTATAGCCATGGCCTGAGCATCCACAACTCTCCGATTTCATACTCCTCGAATAGCTTTCTTAACCCACCAGCATGATCGCCATCAGGATGAGTAACAACTATTGAATCAATATATCTAGGATTGCCATAGTATTTGTTGATATGAGTTACAAGTTTGTCCCCGGTGGCTTGAAACCCACCATCCGTTATGTGAATTCTCTGAATTCCATTTATTGAGTACCTCATTGGTATAGCGTCGCCGCTTTTTTTGGATTCGATATCCAGGAAATCAATTTCAAAGAAATCAGTCATAAGTCAGTCCCTTGAGAGGTTGTGTTGAACACGCTTGGAAATGTAGGCTGTTTGTTTTCGATACGACATCAAAAAAAGAACAAATAGAAAAATGACCAGAATGCCTACTTCCCATTCTTTAAAGAATGCTAGTTTGGATGCCATCATCTCATAGCCCTTTAGCATCAATAGACATAAAAATAGAGAGGCCAATGTTCTATACATATTGTTTGCCTCAGAAAGCGTTGGTATTAGCTCATCTTTCTTCGATGCGGAAATGTAGTCTTGATATGAAGAGAATTTGACAAACCGAATTTTCTTTAAAATAGGCTCGATTAGAATAGAGCCTATTCGGCTAATTATCATCCCTAGAAAATAGTAAACAAAAGCTCCAATAAGCACATCGTCCTGTATGAAGGAATAGTCAGTTAGCGAACCTGCTATTGCCGCAAACACTACCCCCGGAAGAAGGTAATTGAAGATGTTGTATGAACCAAGTCTATCTAGCAGTTCCTTCATTTTTTGATTTCTCTACCGTCCTATTTGTAGCCTAACGGGGTGCGCGTTGAGCGTCATCCCGCACGGAGTGGACCGGCCGCCCGACCCAGAAACGGTAAAGTTCCATGCGTCGTGGTTGGGGGCAGGGACGCGAGTACGGGACGACGAAGTCGCCCCGCAGGGGTGGACGTTCCAACGCGGGTTCGACGGCGCACAGCACCGGGAACCCGACGTGGGCAACTCGTGCCCCATTCGTTGGTGCTGCATACCGGCGAACGCGCCAGCTCAATCGTAGGACGAGCGCGTAACGCGGGGACCACCGGCCGCAGCATCGGGACCCATGACCCAAATCTTGCTGCGCCACTCGGGTTCACAGTTGAGGCAACGAATACGCAAAAGGCTGAAGAGAAGAATGGCAGCTACGACGGCAGCGGGAACCATGATAGCCATTCTGAGGCCTGGGTCGTGCGCCCAGAAAAAGCCAAACACGAATGCCAGCACGAGAATGACGAGTGAGGCCGCAAGCCGCCACGGACCGTAAAGCCAGAACCCCTGCTTCCGAGTACCACAATTCTCACAGACGTACTTATTTCTATTCATTCATACAGCCCCAATATCAAGCAGGTATCGTAACCAACCCCTCAATCTTACGTCAAAATCGACGCCTAGCCAGCAAAGTATTAATCAATGTATTGATAGATATATCATATTTTGATAAAAACAGCATTAACACACATAACCTTGGCATCAATATTTCAGGTTTGCTTCGATTTGTGCTGCCTGCAGGAAGTCAGCATCTTTGGGGTTTCCAGAATCATAAGTATCAATGAGGAAAATGATGGATGTCAAACCAAAGTTGCTTGATCAAATACATCAAAATCTGCCTCAAATATTAAGGTATCCGTACTGAATAAGCTGATATGAATGGGATAAATGTTACATTTTGTATCATAATAAACGCCATCCACAAGATAGCGAACATCGCTAAACCCGCCTTTTACCACGCCCTCCATCACGGTTTTGCCACTCGTCTCCTGATGGCAGGTATAACATTCGCACGATCCAGGAATTACTCGGCCACAAGGACGTGAGCACTCCCATGATTGGAGAATCGAATGTTGAATCAGGAAACCTTCTGGAACAGCGTGGAACAGCACATCAGCGCAGCTACGGACCAGTCCTTCATCACGCAGCAACGTCGCGCTGTCGGCGGTGGCTGCATCAATCAAGCCTGGCAAGTTAGCGCCGCTGATCAAGCGTACTTCGTCAAAGTCAATGCCGCCTCCGGCCTAGCGATGTTCGAAGCCGAGGCAGCGGGCCTGACCGAATTGGCGGCGAGTCATACCGTCCGCGTTCCAAAACCCATCGGCTGGGGCAGCGCGGCTGGGCAAGCGTACCTAGTGCTGGAATATGTGCCGCTCGATGGAAGCGGGTCGGGGCAATCCATGCAGACCCTTGGCCAGCAACTGGCCTTGCTGCACCGTCAACCGCAACCCTATTTTGGCTGGCCACGGGATAACACCATCGGCTCGACGCCTCAACTGAATGCGCGCGCTGAGGACTGGATTACCTTCTGGCGCGAGCAGCGCTTGGGATTCCAACTCCAATTGGCCGCCCGTAACAGTCATGGCGGCGCGCTGCAACGGCAGGGGGAGATGTTGCTGGCGCAGTTCGCGGGATTGTTCGCGGGCTACGCGCCGCCGCCGTCCCTGTTGCATGGGGATTTATGGGGCGGCAACGCCGGTTGCACAACCCACGGCGAACCGGTGATTTTCGACCCAGCCGCGTATTACGGCGACCGGGAAGCCGATTTGGCGATGACCGAGTTATTTGGTGGCTTTCCCGAAGGATTTTACGCAGCGTATCGAGAGACCTGGCCGCTGGATGCCGGTTATCCGCAGCGGCGCACCTTGTACAACCTTTACCATATTCTGAATCACCTCAACCTGTTTGGCGGTGGGTATCGCGCGCAAGCAGAACGGATGATCCAACAGTTGCTGGCGGAATTAAAGTGATCAAGGCGTCGGCGGGGCCGACTCCAACCGCCGCCGGAATACGGCGTAATACAGCACCGGAATAAACACCAGCGTCAACAACGTCGAAACCAGAATCCCAAAAATCAGCGCGATGGCCAAACCCCGAAAAATGGGGTCATCCAGAATAAACAGCGCCCCCAGCATCGCCGCCAGCGCGGTCAGAATAATCGGCTGGGCGCGCACCGCACTGGAACGGATCACCGCTTCCTGAAACGGAACGCCGCTTTCGACCTCCAGGTTGATGAAATCCACCAACAGAATCGAATTACGCACGATGATCCCCGCCAACGCGATCATGCCGATCATCGATGTGGCGGTGAACTGCGCGTGCAACAACGCATGACCGGGCATGACGCCGATGAGGGTCAACGGAATCGGCGCCATGATGATCAGCGGAATCAGATACGAGTGGAATTGCGCGACCACCAGCAGATAAATCAGAATCATCCCAACGCCGTAGGCGATGCCCATGTCGCGAAAGGTCTCGTAGGTAATCTGCCACTCGCCGTCCCATTTCAGACTATACGCATAGGGATTGTCCGGCGGACGCACGAAGAATTGTTCAATCGGCTCCCCGGCAATCGGCGTGTCCTGCAAGCGGCTGAAAATCTCAAACATCCCATACAACGGGCTGTCCAGTCGGCCCGCCATGTCGCCGAAGACGAACACCACGGGCAGCAAGTCCTTATGGTAAATCGCATTCTCGCGCTGCGTTGTTTCGAGATCGACAACTTCCGATAGCGGCACCAGGGGGCCGGTCTGACTGCGCGTGCGCAAATCCAGCACCGAGGCCATAACCGCCTTGTCAGCTACCGGCAACTCCAGACGCAACGGGATCGGATATTTGGCCGTCGCGGAATGCAAGTAGCTGACATCCTCGCCGCGCAAGGCGGTATTAAGGTCGGCGGCGATCGCCTGTTGCGATACGCCGAGCAAGGCGGCCTTGGCCCGGTCCACATGCGCGATCAGCCGCGCGGATGGCGTCTCCACCGTGTCATCGACGTCGATGATATCCGGGGTGGCGCTGAACACTTCCCGGACCTGCTGAGCGACTTTGATCTGACCGGGATAATTCAACCCATACACCTCCGCGACCAACGGGGCCATGACCGGCGGTCCCGGCGGCACCTCCACGACTTTCACATTGGCGGCATACCGCGCGCCGATGGCTTGCAAGGGAC
>JAGRHK010000160.1 GCA_020444985.1 Candidatus Competibacteraceae bacterium | reverse complement strand
TGGCCACCGACCGGGCGACCCTGGCGCAATCCTTCGCCAAAGCCGGTTACCGAACGGTGGCCGTCATGCCAGGATTGCGTTACCCGTGGCCGGAAGGACAGTTTTACCGGTTCAATACGATCTATAATGCCGAGCAATTGCATTATCACGGCCCCGCCTATGGCTGGTGGACGATTCCCGATCAATACAGCCTGTACCGGATTCACCAGCTTGAATTGGGATTGCGCGCGGATCGCGCGCCGCGCTTCATTTTTTTTCCGACCATCAACAGCCATGCGCCCTTTGCGCCCTTGCCCCCGTATCAGGCGGATTGGCGCGTTTTCGATGCGACGACCAGTCGGGAGGCCGCATCCGGGGTCGCCAGGTCCGTTGCATTGAAGGAGCGCCTGGATGGAGCGGCGCTGGCGGCGGCCTATATCCAGAGCGTTCGCTACAACCTCGCGGTGGTCGGCGGTTATCTGCGTCAGTATGCGCCGCCCAACATGCTGTTCATCATCGTAGGCGACCATCAACCGCCGGCGATTGTTGGCGGACGGGGTCTTTCCTGGCAAACGCCGGTGCATCTTTTTTCGCGCGATCCGGCGCTTTTGGAGCGCTTCGTGTCCCGAGGATTTCGACCGGGAATGCGCCCCGGTTCTGAAATATTGGGCGGCATTGAAGCGATTGGCCCGTTGTTGCTGGAGGCGTTAGACGAAACAAACCCGGATTCCGCAATCTCCCCACTCGCGCTCCCGCCAGCGAGTGAACAGAGTGAACCGTTACCGTCAACTCTGGATAATGATCCGGCGTAACGAGCGCTATCGCATAATGCTGATGACCCCCGCTATTGTTGCTTTGCAAATCATCGCCCTGAGCGTGACCGGCATGGCGCTGCTGGCCAGTGGCTTTGCCTGGAAGATTTTGCGGTACTGGAACCTCGCCAGTGGCAGCGAATTACAGATTCGCCTCGAACAGCGCACCTATCTGATTTCTACTTTGCTCGGTTTTGCGCTGAGTGCGGAATTGTTGTCCCTGCTGCTCTTCGTCCACACAGCGGAAAGTCTATCCAGTCAGTTTGTCGGGGCGATGTGCGCAACGGGAGTTTTGAACATCAATCCGTTTGGCTTCCCCACCCTGCTGCTGAAAATCACCGTGTTTTTCCTGGCAACGCTCTGGCTGGCCCTGGATCGAGTGGATCATCAGGGTTATGACTATCCGCTGGTGCGGGCGAAATACGGGTTACTGCTGGCCATCGCGCCGCTGACCGTCGTGGAAGGCGTACTGCAAACCCGCTATTTCCTGGATCTGGAACCGGACGTCATCACTTCTTGCTGCGGTTCGCTGTTCAGCGCCAACCCGCACGGCGTCGCTGCGGAACTGGCGGGATGGTCAGTGCGACCGGCCTTGGCGATATTTTATGCAATGGCGGGGTTATCATTAATGATCGGTCTGGCGTTCCGACGCTGGCTGTGGCTTGGACCCTTGTTCACCGTCAGCAGCATTCTGAATTTTGGCGTGGCCATCGCCGCGATCATCGCTTTTATCTCGCTCTATGTTTATGAAAATCCGCATCATCACTGCCCGTTTTGTTTGCTGAAAGCCGGTTATGACTATGTCGGTTATGCGCTTTATCTACCTTTGTTCATCGCCACGGCCGCCGGAATCAGCGCCGGAGTCATCGCACCGTTTCGCCAGATCGCGAGTCTGCAAACCGTGATTCCTGTTGAAATTCAGCGCCTGACCTGGCTGGCGCTGGGCGGATTCGGGATCTTTTATGGGCTAGCGACTGGGTTGATGCTACGATCCAGCCTGATACTGTTTTGATCATCATGCGTTTATTGCAAGTTTTCCATTGCCTGATATTCAGCCTTCTTCTGACCGCCTGCGACACGGGCGACTTGCCCACCATCCGCAATGGCGACCCGGCCCCCGCTTTCACCTTGGAACGGCTGGACGGATCGCCCTTACGCTTTCCTGAACAATACCGGGGCCAGGTCGTTGCGCTGCGTTTCTGGGCGGACTGGTGTCCGTATTGCTACGGCGAGATGAAGGCGCTGGAGCCGGTCTATCGCCGTCGCCACAAGGAGGGTTTGGTGATTCTCGCGGTCAATGTCATGCAACCGCCGGAAACCGTGCGGCGTTTCGTTGACGAACTGGGCTTGTCCTACGAAATCGCGCTGGATCGCCAAGGCGAAGTGATGCGTCTTTATCAGGTCATGGGACTGCCGGTTACCTTGATCATTGACCGGCAAGGCGCCGTCCGAAGCCGGATCCTTGGCGAATCCTCGCCGGAGGTGTTTGAACAGGCGATCGCCGGTTGGTTATAAGCATTCTATGCGCATTCTCAATCCGCCGAATCCCGCTTTACCTTACAATCACGGTTTTCTCCATAACGCTAATCAAGGTCATGCCATCATGAGCGATCCCGCGCAGACTGAACGTCGCCAGGTTCTCCGTTTTCTCGCCACGACTGGCGCAATCGCGGGCCTTGCGACCCTGAGTCCCCCGGTCGCCGCTGCATCCTGTGAACACGATGGAACTCCCTTACAGTTCACGCCAAAAACTGCGCCCGACCCGAAGCCGCTGGATAATGAGTTGGCCAAATATCCGAAATGTCCTTATTGCGGCATGGATCGGCGGAAATACCACTACAGCCGTCATCTGGTTCATTATCAAGACGATTTGACGGACGCCACCTGTTCCCTGCACTGCGCCGCCCTCAGTCTGGCGCTGAATCTGGACCGTGGGCCAAAAGCTATTTACGCCGCTGACTTCGGGGCAACCGCTGAACCGAAGCCACTGGTCGATGTCGATACAGCGACTTACCTGATCGGAGCAAAATTGCCCGGCGTGATGACGAAGCAAAGCAAGATTGCCTTCGGAACCCGATCCGCTGCGGAAGCGGTGCAGACGGAGCAAGGTGGGGCATTGGGCAATTTCGACGCCGCGCTGCAAGCGGCTTATCAAAGCATGGCGCAGGATACCGCCATGATCCGCAGAAAGCGGGCGGAACGGCGTCAACAGGCTGGCGAAAAATCATGAGCCGCTATTCTTCGTCCCCGCACCCCTCCCCCACCCGGAATGAATGGAGATGGGTCGCAGCGCTCCTGTTGACCCTGGGCCTGCTTTCCCCAGCTGGGAGCGAAAATCTGGAACTCCCTGATCCCGGCCCCAAGGACACCTGTCCAGTCTGCGGCATGTTCGTCGCGCTCTATCCGGACTGGGTGGCAACCGTGCTTTATAAAGATGGCCATGTTCATCATTTCGATGGCGCCAAGGATCTGTTCAAGTATCTACTCAACCTGCCAAAATATGCACCGGATCATCAAATAATGGACATTGCCGCCATAGGCGTCACCGAGTACTACGGCGTGACGCGCGTCGACGCCCGCGCCGCCTGGTATGTCATCGGTTCCGATACGCTAGGGCCAATGGGGCATGAACTTGTGCCCTTGGCGACCCGGACCGAGGCGGAGGAATTTCTCAAGGATCATCAAGGTCAACGCATGGTCCGTTTCGACGACGTCACTTTAAAATTGCTGGAAAACCTGGATCGGGGGGAATTTCAATGACGGTTTATTTCATCGGCGCGGGTCCCGGCGACCCTGAACTGATTACCGTCAAGGGTCAGCGTTTAATCCGTGAATGTCCAATCGTGCTGTACGCGGGTTCCCTGGTGCCCAAGGAAGTCGTGTTAACCGCAAACCCCGAGGCCCGGATCATCAACACGGCCGATCTGAGCCTGGATGACATTACCGATCACATCCACACCGCACACCGGCAAGGGTTGGATGTGGCGCGGGTGCATACCGGCGATCCGGCATTGTACGGGGCCATTGGCGAGCAAATGCGTGAACTGGACAAGCGCAACATTCCCTACGAGGTCATACCCGGCGTGACCGCCGCCTTTGCTGGAGCGGCGATGTTGCGCCGGGAGTTGACGCTGCCCGGGATTAGCCAGACCATCATTCTCACCCGTTATGCCGGCCGGACGCCGATGCCCGCCGGGGAGAATCTTTCAGAACTGGCGCAACACCGGGCAACGATGGCGATTTACCTCAGCGTGGACAAGTTGCCGGATATTGTCACGGAATTGACGCCATACTACGGCGCGGATTGTCCGGTTGCCGTGCTGTACCGGGTGTCCTGGCCGGATCAGGATGGGGTGGTCGGCACATTGCGCGATATTGCTGAAAAAGTAGCCGTCCGGGGCTTTACCCGCACCGCGCTGATTCTCGTGGGACGCGTGATTGAATCCAGAGGCTTCATGGATTCCTATCTCTACAGTACGGAACACGCGGAATGGTATCGACAGCAGGGATAAATGGCGATTTCCTCACCCAGTCAACCGTTCTTCAACAACACTCTTGCTATCGACTCCACATTGGCAAACTCCTGATCCGCGACCGGCGGAACCGGGCGCTCCAGCATCACCACCGAAATGCGCAATTGCCGCGCTGCGGCGAGCTTGGCCTCAACCGCGCCTCCCCCACTGTTCTTGGCGACCAGCACATCGATCCGGTAATTCTCCATGAACGTTAATTCCTGCTCCAGCGTGAACGGCCCGGTCGCGCACAACAGGGTCAAGCGCGTTGAAGCCGGCGGCTCTGCCGTCAGACAGCGCACCCGCCAGTGCTGATGCGGTGGAATCTCAGCGACATGGCGCAAGGGTTCCAGGCCAAGGGTAAAAAACGGTCGTTGGAACGCAGCGAGCGCTGCTTGCATCCCGGTCCAGTCGGGGACGAAACGCCAGTCATCACCCTGCTCCGGTCGCCACGGCGGACGGCGGTAAGCCCAGAGCAGAATACCGACTCGTCGGGCGGCCTGAGCGGCGTTCTGGCTCATTTGCGCGGCGTAGGGATGCGTGGCATCGATCAGCAAGGTAATGCCTTGCTCGTGCAGAAACGCTGCCAGTCCATCGACGCCGCCAAAGCCCCCGACCCGCACCATGCAGGATAACTTCGGAGTGCGCCCCTTACCGACGATGCTGTAAACCACCGTATGCGTTGGCGTCAGCATCTGCGCCAACTTCAACGCCTCGCCGATGCCGCCCAGAATGAGAA
>JAGRHK010000015.1 GCA_020444985.1 Candidatus Competibacteraceae bacterium | reverse complement strand
GCACACCTCGGCGCCATTCACGGCGGCGCCTTCGCCGATCCGCGCCTGAGCCTGCATATTACCGACGGGCGTCGCTTTGTGGAGGCGCATCCAAAAACCTATGATGCGATTCTCATGGACATGACCGATCCGCAGGGTCCTTCCGCGTTATTGTATACCAGAGAGTTCTTAAGCAACGTCCGATCCGCGTTGCGCAACACGAAAGGTGTGTTTTGCATGCATGCCGAATCTCCGGACGATCGACCCTGGGCGTTTGCGTCTATAATTAAGACCAATCGATCGGTCTTCAAGTACACAACCTGCTTTTATCAATATCTGCAACAATACGGAGCCAACTGGTGTTTTGCGGTCAGCTCTCCGGCAATCGATGTGGGTCGGGTACGACCGCGTATCATCAATCGCCGATTAAAAAAAAACGGCGTGGGCGCTCTGAAAGTGTATACCGGTGAATCGCACTACGCCATGCAGGTTTCGCGACCGTATATTGATGCCGTATTACGGCGCACCGACGCGCGCATTCTCACCGACGCTGAACCTGAGTTTAACGATCGTTTTGAGTGAAATATTATAAATCTGAACCGGAGAATCAATCGTCGCCATCGACGCCCTGTTCCACTAAAAAGCCTTTCAACATGGCTACCAGATCTTCTTCGGCCTGTTTTTCTTTGTAAGCCATTTCCAGGCGCACCAGGTCTACTGCGTGTTGAGTCAGGAAGCTGTCGGTTTCAAAGGCCTTGATCTGTTCCTGTAAGAACGCAATGTCCGCACCCTGCAGGGCGCCGTTTAAATATAGATTACAGAATGTCTGTAATCCCACGGCGCGTGCGGGGCTGCCATCCGGCGCTTTGATCAGGTCTTTTACGGGCCCCATTATGATGCGCCGGTAGGCGGGTAAAATATTCGAAAGCAATTCCACAGTACCGTACGGAATGTCATCCGGCAGATTCTTTGCGTAGCGGATAAGGGTTTGCATCGATCTCAAACTGGCACATTGAGCGATGGCGTGAATTACGGCGGAGCAGTAGCCGCTGCTGCGATGCCAGGCTTCGCTTTCCCGGCATTCTTCCAGCATGTGGGTCAGAACTTCAAAGGCCTCCTCATCGCCGGAACATGCTTCCCGGGAGAGTTTTTGCATGGCCTGCACCAGTTGGTAACCCTGACGGATGGCCTTGATTTCATCAATGCGAGCTTGTTTATCCATGCGTTCTGATCCGGAGGTGGATTCCAGTCGACTTCCCTGCCGATCGGAATCGATTTAAAGCCGATTCTATCGGGCTATACAATACACACGGTCGCGGTTGCCTGATCATTTCGACGATCGCGTACAGGTTCAATGAAAAAAAATCCCTTCCCCGGATTTTGCCGGAGATGCGATTCCATTATGCTCTCACTGGAACCGGCATTCAGCGCACCAGCTTTACCAGAGTGTCATAATCACTATGGATGACCATATAGTTTTCCAGGCCCGATAACTTAAATACGCTTTTTACCGTGTCGGATTGATTTAAAATCCCGAATTTTAAATCAGCCTCTACGCACTGTGCGTGAATATCAAATACCAGCTTGATTCCGGACGATGTAATGTGCGATCCTTTGGTTATTTCCAGGATGAACACTTTTTTCTTTAAACGGGTCATCTGGTCTATGGCGCTGTTCACCAGATTTTTGATGTCGGTTTGCGTGGTAATGTTGATCTGGCCGTCCAGAGAAACTACACACACTTTATCATCAAAACGGATACCGGTCTTCATACTGATTCAATAACTATTTTTTTGAAGGCCTGAGCAACGGCCCGCCTCAGTCAGCCTCAGACAATATCCTTAACGGGCGCGGATAGACTCTATAATTTTTTTCACTAAAAAAATGCTCAATTTGCGGACAAGCCCGCCATCAAATCGCCGATTATTCCGCTTCAACTCCGGTTATAGCGCGAATACGTTGTATTACCGTCTCGTGGCCCAGAATAGAGAACAGCATGGGCAATTCCAGACCCTGCATGGACCCGGTACTGGCTACGCGGATAGGCATAAACAGATGCTTGCCTTTTGCGCCAGTCTGCTGCTTCAGATGATCAACGAATGGCTGATAGACCGCGCCATGCTCGGCATATGCGGCCAGCACATGCTTGAAAAACGCGGATCCCGCTGCGGCCAGCACGGTTCGGCTGTCTTCGCTAATGGGTAATTCTTCGCTAAACAACCGTTGTGCCCAAAATTCGGCATCGGCTGGAAAATGAATATTGGGCTGCACAGTTACGACAAAGTCATCGCGATGTGGCGGGGGTATCCGTGCGTGAACTGTTTCCCCCATCCACGCCCACAAGCGCTCTGGCGGTGCGTATCGCACGGCCTCCGCTTGCCAGTGCAGCAATTGCGCCTCATCGTAACGCGCTGGCGCGCGGCCCATTTGAGCGGTGGCAAATCCAGCGGCCAACTCGGCTGGCGTCATCCACGCATCCTGCTCATAACGATGGCCCAGGCGGGCCAGATAGTTCAATAACGCCTCGGGCAGATAACCTGCCGCCCGCAATTCGCGAATGCTGAGATCGCCTTCGCGCTTGGACAACGGTCCGCCATCGGACCCGACGATGAGCGACATGTGCCCATATTTCGGCGCCGGGAGCTGTAACGCTTGCAACAACAACAATTGGCGTGGGGTATTGGTCAAATGGTCTTCGCCGCGCAACACATGCGTGATGCCCATCAGCGCATCATCGACAGCGTTCACGAAAAAGAACTGAGGACCGCCATCGGCCCGGCGGATGACGAAATCGCCAATATCCTCACTGGCAAAACGTTGTGGGCCGCGAATTAAATCCGTGAACTCGACAACCTGCCCCGCCGGTACTTGAAAGCGCAACGTGGGTTGCAAACCGCGCGCATAACGCGCCTGGCGTTCTGCTTCGTTCAAGCGGGCGCACGTTCCGGCATAACGCGGCGGCTTGCCCGCAGCTCGCTGCGCTTTGCGGCTTAACGCCAGCTCTGCGGGCGTACAAAAACAGGGATAAATCCGCCCCGCCTGATCCAGTCGTCGATAGTACTCCGCATAAATTGCGGTTCGTTCCGACTGTGCATAAGGCGCATGAGGGCCATCCACCTCTGGACCTTCGGACCAATCCAGACCCAGCCAGCGCAAATCTTCCAGTACGGCTGCGACATATTCCGGACGGCTGCGCTCACGGTCGGTATCCTCGATGCGCAATACAAACTGGCGGCCTGCTGTCGAGCCAGCAGTACATTAAACAGGGCGGTGCGGATATTACCCAAATGCAGATAGCCGGTTGGGCTGGGGGCAAAGCGCGTTTTAATGGTGTGGGTCATTAATCAATAGTTCGGGCCGTGTTCCAACAGAGATGATGGTCAAAGAGCGCCTATTTCAGGGCGCATTCAGCCCCGCCGCGCAGCCTGACGCAAGACATCATACGGATCGTCGGCAAAATGCGCCGTCATGATCCCCTCAACTGAGTGTGGAGTAATGCCCAGCGCCTCCAGTCCGTTGCAGGAGCAGACGCTGTCCACTTGCAGGGAAAGATAATTGTCCATGGTGAAAATTTTTACGGGCAACATGCCAAAGATTTTAGCTTGCAACTGCGCGAGTGAATCGGATAAGCCGATCACCCGTCGTTTTTTACCCAGCATCCGGGCAATATCCTCAACGATTTCCTTTAACGTGTAAACGCGCGGTCCGCACAGTTCATAGCTTTGGCCAATGGTGGCGTCGTTTTCCAGGGCTGTTTCGAATGCGCGCGCCACATCATCAACGTAGACCGGCGCAAAACGACTGTTTGGGCAGGCCAGAGGCAGCACGGGACTCAGTTTCAGCATGCCCGCGAACTGGTTGTAAAAGTTGTCGTCCGGCCCAAAGATGATTGAGGGCTTGAGGACCGTGACTGCCAGATCGCTGGCCGCGAGAACCTGTTGTTCGCCCTCGCCCTTGGTGAACAGATACTGACTGGGTCCCTTGGCGGCGTCAGCGTGCAGGGCGCTCATGTGCAGCAGCCGCTTAATGCCGGTCGCTCGACAGGCATCGATGATCTTGGCGGGTAATTCGACATGGACTTTGCGGAAGCTCTGGCCGGAATATTCATGCAGGATGCCGACCAGATTGATGACGGCGTCGCAGCCGGCCAACTGTTCCTGAAGAGACTGTGGATCGTGGATATCCCCGCTGACCAACTCTAGGCCAGGCAGGAGTTCCAATTCCCGATGCCGTTGCGGATGACGGGTTGGCGCCCGGAGCTTGTATCCTCGATTTACCAATCGTGCCGCCAGATGCCGGCCGACAAAACCGGAGCCACCGAACACACAGATTTTTTTGCTGTTCATATTGCGTCTTTTCCTCACTATTTTTGTGCGGTCTACGGCGGACCAAACGCCGTAAAGTCATTAGGCGATCAGGACGAAGCGCGCCCGGTCATCTACCCTTTACCATAGCCTTGTCGCCATACCCTTTTCGGCGATAACTTCATGGCAAAATTTACCACAGATTGTTTGCGCGCTTCCTGCCGAGTCAACGTCTCGCGGTGTTTCTCCTGAAGAGAATGGAGATGGAAGATGACGGGTTGCTTCGCTAACGCGGTTCAAACTTTTAACGCATAAGGATAACCCGTCCTTGGAATCCCTGCTGTCAACTTTACTGCTGTATTTAACGCTCGGCGCGTTTGCCGGAGTCATGGCTGGACTGCTTGGAGTGGGTGGCGGCTTGATCATCGTGCCCGTGCTGGCTTGGATTTTTCACCATCAGCAGGTCAACGATGCGGTCATCATGCATCTGGCGATTGGCACCTCGCTGGCCACCATCGTCGTGACTTCCATTTCTTCGGTGCGCGCCCATCATCGACGTGGGGCGGTGTTATGGCGAGTATTCTGGCGACTGACGCCAGGCATCATCATCGGCGCTTGGGTAGGAGCGGTGATTGCCGATCTGTTGCCCAGTGCGGTTTTAAGCAAGGTCTTTGCCCTGTTTGTGCTGACGGTGGCGGCGCAAATGGGTTTTGGCGCTAAGCCCGCCCCACATCGCGAGTTGCCGGGTGCGGTCGGCATGGCCGCTGCTGGCGGCATCATTGGCGCAGTGTCCGCGATTGTCGGGATTGGCGGTGGTTCGCTAACCGTGCCGTTTTTGACCTGGTGTAATATCGCAATGCGTCAAGCGGTCGCCACTTCGGCGGCCTGTGGCCTGCCGATTGCGCTTGCTGGCGCGTTCGGGTTCATCGTGACCGGACTCAATGCCGCCAGTCTGCCTTCCTGGAGTCTGGGCTATGTTTACGGCCCTGCGCTGTTGGGCATTACGGTGACCAGTACGTTGTCAGCGCCATTGGGCGCTCGGTTGGCGCACACTTTGCCAACTGACATGCTGAAAAAAGTATTTGCGGTCTTCCTGGCGCTTGTCGGCGCGCGGATGCTGTTGAGCTGAGGTAATAAAATCGCAAAAAACCATCCGCCATGAAATCCCCCGCTGAAACCTATTTTGCTGCCTTGGCCGAGATTCTCGCGACCGGCGGCGGTGTTCAGGAAGCGTCCTATTATCCGGCGCTTATGAATTTGTTGAACGCTGTGGGCGCGATGCTGAAGCCGCGCGTGCTAGCGGTGTCGCAATTGCAGAATACCGGTGCGGGCAACCCGGACGCAGGCTTGTTTACCGCCAATCAACTGCCCAAGGACGCCGCCGCGCCCTTGCCCGGTCTGTTGCCGGAGCGCGGCGTGATTGAGATCAAGGGGATGGCGGATGATAGTTGGCTCACAGCGGGCGGAGTGCAGGTAGGCAAATACTGGAAGCGTTACCGGTTGGTGCTGGTCACCAATTATCGGGATTTTCTGCTGGTCGGCGCGGATCGCCAAGGCCAACCGGCGGTATTGGAAACCTTGCGCTTGGCGGAATCCGTTGCCGAGTTCCTGTCCCGGCTGCAACAGCCACGCGCGTTTGCGCAGAGCCACGGCGAACGCCTGATCGAGTATCTCCAACGGGTCATGCAATGCGCCGCACCGCTGAACAATCCGCGTGATGTGGCCTGGTTTCTGGCGTCCTACGCCCGCGAGGCCCGGACGCGCTTGGCGGATAAACCGGATTTACCGGCGCTGCTGGCGTTGCGGTCGGCGCTGGAGAACGCGCTGGGGTTGCGTTTCGAGGCGGAGGATGGCGAGCACTTCTTCCGGTCCACGTTGATTCAGACCTTGTTCTACGGGGTGTTTTCCGCCTGGGTGTTGAGGTGTCAGGAACAACCGAACCGGCCGGATCCTTTCGACTGGCGGCTGGCCAGTTGGATCTTGCGCGTGCCGATGATTCGCGAGTTATTCGAGCAATTATCACGGCCCTCTCAATTGCTGCCGCTGGGCTTGACCGAGGTGCTGGACTGGGTGAATGGCGTGCTGGACCGGGTGGATCGGGAGGCGTTTTTCCGCCAGTTCGCCGCTGGCAACGCTGTGCAGTATTTCTATGAGCCATTCCTGCAAGTCTTTGACCCGGAGCTGCGCAAGCAATTGGGGGTGTGGTACACACCGCCGGAAATCGTGCGCTACATGGTGGCGCGGGTCGATGCGGTCTTGCGGGAAGAATTGGACATTGCGAACGGGCTGGCAGACCCGGAAGTATTCATTCTCGATCCCTGTTGCGGCACCGGCGCGTATTTGACTGAGGTGTTGCGCCTGATCAAGACGCGTTTGGATGAACAAGGTTTGGGCGGTCTGGCTGGGGCGAAATTGAAGCAGGCGGCGTTGGAGCGGGTGTTCGGCTTCGAGCTGTTGCCTGCGCCGTATGTGGTGGCCCATTTGCAACTGGGTCTACTGCTGCAACAGTGGGGCGCGCCGCTGGAAGCCGATCCGCCGCCTGGCAAGATGGAACGGCTGAGCGTTTATCTGACCAATGCGCTGACCGGTTGGCAGCCACCGGACGAGGAAGGCAAGCAGCGCATGGAGCAACTGACGATGAATTTTCCTGAGTTGATGGCGGAGAATCAGGCGGCGCACCAGGTCAAGCAGGAACGACGGATTCTGGTGATTCTGGGCAATCCGCCCTATAACGGGTTCGCCGGGGTCGCGGTGGAAGAGGAACAGGAGTTGACCCGCGCTTATCGGCAAACCCGTCATGCGCCCGCGCCGCAAGGCCAGGGTTTGAATGATTTGTATGTGCGATTTTTTCGCATGGCAGAGCGGCATATCGTCGAACACAGCGGGCGGGGCGTGGTTTGTTTGATCTCCAATTATTCCTGGCTGGATGGTTTGTCGTTTACCGGAATGCGGGAACGCTATCTGGAGAAATTTGACCGGATCTGGATTGATAATTTACACGGTGATCGGATTATTTCGGAATATGCGCCCGATGGAAAAACCAGTGAAACAGTTTTCGCTATGTCGGGCAATTTACCAGGCATCAAAATTGGTACGCAAATTAGTTTATTAGCGCGTAGCTCATCGGAATCGAATGTCATTCGTTATCGTGATCTTGATCACGCGCGAGCTGAGGAGCGTCGCGCCGCTTTATCAGCCAGCATTCAACAGGAGGATTTTAATGCGCTTTATACTGAGCTACAGCCAGTTGCCGCCATTGGCTTTCCGTTCAAACCAAAGCTTTTTAAAGCTGATTATCTGACCTGGCCCCGTCTGCCGGAATTGCTGCCCGCCTCCTTCCCCGGCGTCAAAACCAGCCGTGATGACGCCTTGGTTGACATTGACCGCGCCGTGCTGGAGCAACGGATGCGCAAGTATTTCGATCCGAACGTCAGCGATGAAGAAATACGGCGGATTGCGCCGGCGTTGCTGAAAAAAACTGCGCGTTTTGATCCGAAAGTAACACGCGCCATCCTGCAAAAACGTGGATTCAGATCGGAGAATATCGTTCGCTACGCTTATCGGCCTTTCGATGTGCGTTGGCTGTACTGGGAAGCGGAAACCAAGCTGCTTGATGAAAAACGTAGTGATTATTTTCCGCATGTGTTTCCACAAAACATCTGGCTTGAAGCCCGCCAAAAGCAACCAAAGGATGAATTTGACCGGGGCTTTGTAACACGGGTTTTAGGCGATAACTTTGGTAATGGCTTATCGAGTTTCTTTCCGCTTTACCTCAAGCCCTTCGCTAGCCAAGACACTTACCAACCCAACCTCAGTCCTACCGCTACCGACTACCTCACTCGGCTTGACGCCGACGCGCCGACGCTGTTTCATCACATCATCGCCATTCTCCACGCGCCCGCCTACCGCACCGACAATGCCGGGGCGCTGAAACAGGACTGGCCGCGCCTTCCGTTACCCGCCACGCGAGAGCGGCTGCTGGCCTCCGCTGAATTCGGTCGGAAGATTGCCGCCCTGCTCGACACCGAAACACCGCTACCCGGCGTCACGCAAGGCAAACCGCGCCCGGAACTGGCGACCATCGCCCTGCTGACCCTGCCGAAGGATGCCGCACTCACGTCGGAATATTTGAAAGTCACCGCCGGTTGGGGTCATGCCGGCAAAGGCGGCGTCACCATGCCCGGCAAAGGAAAAATAGCCAGCCGCGCCTTGACCGACGCCGAATTGCCAGGATTGGGCGAAGAAACCCTGGATATTTATCTCAACGCGCAATGCTATTGGAAAAACATGCCGCGCCCAGTTTGGGAATTCACGCTGGGCGGCTACCCAGTCATCAAGAAATGGCTGTCGTATCGGGAGCTGGAATTGCTGGGACGCCCCCTGTCCGACGATGAAGCCCTGGAATTGACCTGGATCGCGCGGCGCATCACCGCACTCGTGCTCATGCGCCCAGTGCTGGATGAAAATTATCGGGATTGCATCACGCAGGGTGACTAACATTCCTGTAAAATCATTGAATTGCTCTCCATTCGCCGAGCGTCCGCCCCATGAAAAAACTCCCTATCGGTCTGCAAAACCTGCGCGAGATGCGTACCGAAGGCTATGCCTACGTCGACAAAACCCCGTTCGTCGCCCAACTCGCTGAACAGGGCAAGTATTACTTTCTAGCCCGACCGCGCCGCTTCGGTAAGAGTCTGTTCGTCGATACCCTCGCTGAAGCTTTCGCCGGCCATCGGGAATTATTCGCGGGTCTGTATCTAGAGGCGCATTGGGACTGGAGCCGCCGCTATCCCATCCTGCGCTTTGATTTCAGTCCGGGCGTACTCACCGACCGCGCCCTGCTGGATGCGACGCTGCTCAGTCAAGTGCATTTTAACCACGAACGACACGGCTTGCCCTGGCAGGAACAACCCGTGCATCTGGCTCTGACGCATTTGGTGGAACATCTCCATCAGACCACGGGTGAACCGGTCGTCCTGTTGGTCGACGAATACGACAAGCCGATCCTGGATAACCTGCAAAATCCCGAACAGGCGCGAGCGATGCGTGAGGGCTTGCGCAATTTCTACTCGGTCATCAAGCGCCTCGACCCGCACCTGAAATTCGTGTTGCTGACCGGCGTCAGCAAATTCTCCAAGGTTTCCCTGTTCTCTGATCTGAACAATTTGGAAGACATCACCCTTGATCCGCGCGTCGCGACCCTATGCGGATACACGGAGAATGAATTGACCACAACCTTTGCGGAGCATCTGCAAGGCGTGGATTTAGCCGAAGTGCGGCGCTGGTACAACGGCTACAACTTCCTGGGTGATCCGGTCTATAACCCCTTCGATATCCTCCTGTATCTACGTCATCGCCAATTCAAACCCTACTGGTTCGAAAGTGGGACGCCGACGTTTTTGATTGAGCTGATGCGCGCTCGACAGGTTTACCTGCCAGCGTTGGAAAATCTTTGGCTGGAGGAAGAGCTGCTCGGGCGCTTTGATGTGGAAACGCTCGAGCCGGAAACCTTGTTGTTTCAAACCGGCTATCTGACCATTCACGAACAGCTTTGGGAATTCGATGCCTACCACTATCGGTTAGGCTATCCCAACCATGAAGTGCGCGTCAGTCTGCCCCGGGCGGTGTTGAATCGCTACGTTCCCGACCTGATGGCCAAGGAGCAGACCCGCAACCGCATCGCCCGCGCCCTCAAGCAAGACGATCCCGCCGCCCTCGAAAACGCCTTTCATGCCTTCTTCGCCTCGATTCCGCATAATTGGTATCGCAAGAATGACTTGGCTAACTACGAAGGCTACTGGGCGTCGCTGGTCTATTGCACCTTCGCCGCTTTGGGCGTGGACACCCGCGCTGAGGAGGTCAGCCACCGGGGGCAGGTTGATCTCGTCATCGAATACCAGGGTCGCATCTGGCTGCTGGAATTCAAGGTCGATGAGGGCAACGCTGGGCAAACGGCGCTGGATCAAATCAGGCGCAAGGGCTATCACCAGCGTTATGCCGGCCAGCCCGTGACCCTGATCGGCATCGATTTCAGCGCTGAACAACGCAACCTGTCCGGGTTCGCCTGGGAGCGCGCTTAGGCAGGCTTGCGGGATCAGCATGACTGAAACTCGACGATAGCTACATTCCGCCCCGTTCAAGAAAGTCCCCCTCCTTGGAGTCAGGAGGGGTGGCGCATGGCGCCGAGGTGGTTTGAAAATACGACAAGACTCATCGAGGACCGCACGATTCAATTTCGGGGGTCTGTGTCATCCCCCAATTGACGCGGCTGTTAACGCTCGACGGCCAGCGCAACGCCTTGGCCACCGCCGATGCACAGAGTCGCCAGACCGCGGTGGGCATCGCGCCGCACCATTTCGTGCAGCAGAGTCACTAGCACCCGAGCGCCGGATGCGCCAATCGGATGGCCGATGGCAATCGCGCCGCCGTTGACGTTAACCTTATTGAGATCCCAGCCTAACTTGCGATTGACGGAAATCGCCTGGGCGGCGAAAGCTTCATTGGCTTCCACCAAATCCAGATCTGCGGGACTCCAGCCGGCTTTTTCAAGACAGCGCTGCGTGGCGGGAATGGGACCCGTGCCCATGATGCGGGGATCGACGCCGGCGCTCGCGTAGGCCACGATCCGGGCTAATGGCGTTAACCCCAGTTCCTGGGCCGCGCGCTCACTCATCACCAGGAACGCCGCCGCACCGTCGTTAATGCCGGAAGCGTTGCCCGCCGTGACCGTGCCATCCTTCGTGAAGGCAGGGCGCAGTTTGGCCAAGCTCTCGACGGTGGTCTTGGGCCGGATAAATTCATCGGTGTCGAAGACAATGGGGTTACCCCCGCGCTGCGGGATTTCAAC
The DNA here is from genome assembly GCA_020444985.1 of Candidatus Competibacteraceae bacterium. GTDB lineage: Bacteria > Pseudomonadota > Gammaproteobacteria > Competibacterales > Competibacteraceae > UBA2383. The sequence goes on along the minus strand of JAGRHK010000015.1, from coordinate 1,328 downwards.
AGGAACGATCTGCTCTTTGAAGTAACCGGCTTGTTGAGCCGCCACCGCTTTCTGTTGGGAGGCTGCCGCGAAGGCATCCTGTTCCTCTCGGGAAATGCCAAAATCCTGGGCAATATTCTCTGCGGTCCGGCCCATATGGTATTGATGAAAAGCATCCCAGAGACCATCCTTGATCATGGTGTCGACGATCTTCCAGTCGCCCATGGCTTGGCCTCTACGGGAGCCTTCGAGAGCATGACAGGACTGACTCATGCTTTCCTGACCACCGGCAATGATGATCTGCGCGTCACCGCACTTAATCGCTTGCGCAGCCAGATGGACCGCCTTGAGGCCACTCCCGCAGACCTTATTGATGGTTATCGCCGGTACTTGGTAGGGCAATCCCCCTTCGATGCACGCTTGACGGGCAGGGTTTTGGCCGGTTGCCGTAGTCAGCACCTGGCCGAGGATAACCTCATCGATGCGTTCGGGAGGCACCCCGGTTTGCGCGAGCAATGCCTGGATAACTTTAGCGCCCAGTGTACTGGCCGAAATACCGCCAATACTGCCCAGGAATTTGCCGACTGCGGTGCGGCGGGCGGCGACGATCACCACGTTCTCCATACCATGACCTCCAACTTATTGATTAATAATCGTTAAAAATTGGAAAAATGTAGTCAAATCTGGCGATGGCTGCTCTATGTAACGGGTTGCGTAAAAACCGTTTACATCTCCTGAGCAGACGATTGCTTGCTCAAGTTCAAGCTTATCCAAAAAGATTTGTCAAGGTTTATCAGGCAAAAAATCTTTGCTATGCAATTGTGGCAACGCTTGTCGCGGCAAGCTCAAGGTGACAACTAAAAAATCTTTGATAATCGAGTGAAATTGCGGCAACCCCGGTAGAGGCAAGCCCAAGATGACCACGCAAGAGTATGATGACGGCATAACAACCGAGGAGATTCTTCATGTCCGCAGTGATCAATTCCCTACGCCATCCCCTGCCTGGCGTCGACAAAGTTCATCCCCATCATAAAGTGCGTTTCGTGACCGCCGCCAGCCTGTTCGATGGCCACGACGCCTCGATCAATATCATGCGCCGCATCCTGCAAGCCAGCGGTACGGAGGTCATTCATCTCGGCCATAATCGGTCGGTCGACGATATTGTCACTGCTGCTTTACAAGAAGATGTCCAAGGTATCGCCATCAGCTCCTACCAAGGCGGCCACGTCGAATTCTTCAAATACATGATCGACCTGTTGCGCGAGCGCGGGGGCGCCAACATCAAGGTCTTCGGCGGCGGCGGCGGCGTGATCGTTCCTGAAGAAATCCACGAACTGCATGAATATGGC
>JAGRHK010000159.1 GCA_020444985.1 Candidatus Competibacteraceae bacterium | reverse complement strand
ACTGACGAAATACGAAGCAAGCCAGAACAGGAAAGCTCTGGCACTCATCAAAAAGTTCTCACCGGCAGCATGGCGTCACATTCTTCTGAACGGACACTATACCTTTCGAAGTAATAGACAGATCATCGACCTTGATGCAATTGTGGCGGGATTAGATTTAGGTTAACGGAATTTTCTGGGGTTTGGGCTTACACCCCCAGTATACTCCAACTGGGCAACAGAATTGGCAATCCAAGTGCGGCACGCCCTCGGCGCATATGCCAAGGTCTGAGCGTGCTTTATTTTCCGTTTTCTGAATCGACCCCCGCTTTCAGTCGTTGGTTGGCGGTTTGGCTCCTCGTGCCGTTCAACCCCTGACGCCCCCCGTCTAGATTGGTACAATTTTATACCATCATCACTATCCAAACGCTCAAGTTTGTCCAGACAGCGAATAACGGACAGTTGCATTGAATCCAAAGCCTCACAAGCGCAACAATGCATCCAGACCACCAGCGCGCAACGCAGCCAGATGCCGCGCCAAGCGTTCGATAAAAACCTCCGACCAAGGTTCGCCACCGAAAACCGAGGCGTGACCCAACGCAGTACGGACAGCAGTTTCCGCGTCTTTAGCAGCAGTTCGCAGGCGCTCCGCCAATGCAGGAGCGCCTGGATCGTTGATGCGCAATACCTGTCCGCTTTCAGAAACACCCACGACCAAATAATGCAGCCATGCGGCTAGGGCGCGTTCGAGAAAAGGTCGTTCAATGCCAGCGGCGAGGCTTTCACGTAAGGCGGGCAACCAGCGCACTGGAACCTTTTGGGTGCCATCCATCGCAATCTGCTCAGTGCGATGCGCTAGCGTCGGATTCTCGAAACGGCGCAACAGATCAGTGCAATAGGCATGCACATCATATCCCATCGGCGCGCTGACTGTGGCGCACAAGTCCTCAGTCATCAGCCGCCGGACGAACAGACCGAGCGACGGATCAGTCATCACATCGGCCACCATTTCCAATCCCCGTAGCTGCCCCAGATACGCGATGGACGAATGTGTACCGTTGAGCAGCCGAAGTTTCAAAGCCTGATAAGGACGCACATCGTTGACTAACAGTGCGCCGCCGTGCTCCCAAGCCGGTCGTTCACCAGCGAAGCGATTTTCAATCACCCATTGCTTGAATGGTTCACACACAATAGCGGCTTCGTCGCGCAAGCCCAAGTGCTTCTCGGCCCAGGCTAAGGATTCCAGCGTGGCAGCAGGCACGATGCGGTCAACCATGCTATTGGGAAAGGCAACGGTAGTCTCGATGTGTTGCGCCAGTTCCCCATCGACCAGGCTGGCGTACTGCATCAACAACCGGCGCACAGTATCGCCGTTGGCGGCCATATTGTCGCAGCACAGCACGGTGAGCGGAGCATAGCGCGGTCGACGGCGAATGCCTTCGCCCAATACACCCAACGTACCACGCGGCGCAGACGGCGCGTCGAGATCGTGACATACGTCGGAATGCGTGGTGTCGAGTTCGCCGCTCGCTGGATGCTGGCAGTAGCCTTTTTCGGTCACGGTGAGCGTGATCACTTGCACCGCCGGGTCGGCGATCGCGTTAAGCACTGTCTCCAATTCTGAAGGTGCATGAGCAACTTCCCGCACCGCACCGACGATCTGACCGTAGACTGTTTCCCCGTGGCGCTCGAACACCGAATAGAGGCTATCTTGCGGTTTTAATGTCGCTGGCACCGCCGTACCACGCAAACTCACTCCTAAAATTCCCCAGCGTAAATCGCCGGTCTCCAACGCCGCCTCTGTGTAGAGTGCTTGGTGGGCGCGATGAAAAGCGCCTAAACCTAAATGAACCAGGCCGCGTTCAAGACGGGCGCGGTCGTAGTTCGGGCGGCGTACTTTGGAACGGGCGTGGTGAAAGGCAAAGGTGGAAAGTCGCTCGCTCATGGTCTGGTAACTCCAAAGATTGGTTCAGTATCCCAAGCTGACTTGCCTGAGAGGGTGGCGCCGGTTGTTCCTTTTCGTGATGTTAATGGGGCGCTGAAGGTTCCATTATGCATGATAACGCCCATTATCAGGAATGGATTAGAGTCGTCTCATTAGTATGAAATTACATGATTACGTATTCTATATATTTTTATTAGTATGAGATGATGATATAAAAGAAAGCTAGATTTAGTGATGTATGCAACTGAAAGCATCGCCTTCTTTTCTTGTCTCATTAAATTAGGTTTTTGTGCTAATGGCTGTCAGCCCCAAAAGCCTACAGGTGTTCAGATATTACAGTCTATGAATCGAGATTGCTTGCCAATACCACTCGATTCCTGCCAGTCATTTTTGCGCGATACATGGCTTTGTCGGCCAAGGTTACAGCCGCTTCTTGTTTTTCATCGTCCGTACTTGCGACGGCCAAGCCTATGCTAACTGTAACTTGCCCAATCAATGGCGCGGTGGAGTTAGCAACAGCCGCTCGAATTTTTTCTGCCGCTATTTCCCCACCACCCTCTGACGTATTAGTGAGCAGGATGACAAACTCTTCACCGCCTAACCGTGCGATATGGTCCGTGGCGCGGATAGCAGATTCCAGCACACTGGCCACATGCTTTAGTACGATGTCGCCAGCATCATGACCATAGGTATCATTTACCCGTTTAAAATAATCAATGTCGATCAATAAGATCGCGTAACAATGCCCGGTACGTTTCATCCGAAAAAACTCATCTTTCAAGAGTTCAGTAAAAGCTCGGCGATTCAATATTCCAGTCAGTACGTCATAGCGGACTAGATGCTCTAATTCCTGGTTGGCTTCCAGCAATGCCTGGGTGCGTAATCTTACTCGTTCTTCCAAAGTTCGATTGATGACTTCCAATTCCCGCTTTCGAACCAGCAATGTGTTGGTCATGCCACGCATAGCATCCGTAAGCTGAAGGATTTCACGCAGGTTACTCTCTATGATGATAGGCGTGTTTTCATCGCCTTTTTCGATGCTTCGAGCAATCCGCGCAATAGACTCGACGGGGCGACTGAGTGCTCTAGCCAGGAGGTAAGCAACGACACCCGTAATCAAAGTCACGAAGGTGCTGAACATCAACAGACTCCGATGCAAATCGTTGACTGGTGCAAAAGCGATATCGATGGGCAACCTGAGAATGACACGCCAGCCCATATCCGTAGCAGTATCTGAATGCACTTTAGCGACGGCGGTAAGATAACGCTGCTGATCAGCCCAAACGAGAGATTGGTATTGACCATCGTTTGGAAGGCGTTCTGGCAAAGTTATCTTGTCAATGCTGCCATAGGGGTGAATAACGGCATTTTTCTGGTTGATAACAAAAGCTTCAATATTCTGATTAATAAAGTTTTTTTGAAGAAAATCCTTGATGATATTGCTAACCCAATGCCATAAGACATGAGCTGCTATCACGCCGCGCAGCTTACCGTCTGCCCCGAAGATAGGAGAGGCAAAGTCGATGAAACGCAGAGGCTCTGAGGAATCGACATACGGGAGTCTCTTCGCCAACAGAACAGCTTCGTGGGCATCTCCAAGATAAGATCATGATTGACCATGGATGAACCATGGTCGCTGGGCGACAGCTTGGCCTTCTAGTAATCCTAGGGTGGAAGACTGAACGACGCCTTCCGTATCCGTGATCCCTATCCACGCATAATGCGGGTAGGATTGCTGTATTCGTTCAAGTTCGGTACGGATTTCGGCGCTGGTGAGATTACCTTCTATCAATTGTGTGCGTTGACTTAAAAGCATAATTTCCCTTTCACGCTCGGTAAGCGTAGCGCCCAGCATATCGGATAACCCCTTAGCGAGGGTCATTAGATTGATACTATATTCTTCAGCAATGTAGCTTGAACTCTTCTGATCAATATAGAGCGTTAGGCTGAATAGGGCGACACATGTCATGCCCCCAAAAATGGTGGTTAGGCGGTTGCGGTAACTCGATAACCATTTATTCATGTAGGGGTTCATTCAGAGTTGGCGAATAATCCGACTATCCTATCTAATATTTTGAATAAAAATAAAAAATTCTCAAATTCCGTATAATTAAGATCATTTCAAAAAAGAATTTTGAGAATAGATTTTGCGATCAGAATCGACGCGCACTGTGGTAGCCGTCTTCGTGGGCTTGTAGAACGGATTGCGCACGGCTTTCTTCCAGAAAGCATCGTCCAACGGTGGAATGTCGCTGTAGTCGATTTCACTGTCCAGCATTTCGAATAATGCCTTAAGTTCGGCCTTTTGCTCATCCGTCAGAGGTAACAGATTGTTCAGGTCAACTCTAAAATTACGTTCCGCTTTCGCCGGACCCTATTCAAATCTGGTTTTCATGCATTTTTATTGTAACAAAAATAAAGCATTCTGGATTTCCAGAACCAGCGCCGCTGATTGATCGTAACCGAATAAGCGCAAGGTGTCGTGTAGCGCCAGCCCAATGCCTGCGGCGCTGATCAATCTTGGCGCGGAAGCTCTTATTCACTAAACGCAATCCGCTTGCGATAGTGCAGGACGATATCCTTTAGATAAAAGTTATCCAAATCGCCCCAACCTCCACCCTGTTCATTGCGTGAACAAACGAGCAGGATATTTTCCCCTGGACGCAGATTCGAGGACGACAGGGCGTGATGATAGAAATCCCAATGTTCATGCTCGACATAAGGCAGGAACCCGATCCGCTCCGGTTCGTAACGGTCGTTTTGCACATCATCGCACCCGCGGAAGGTGCGTGGAGAAAAGCCTTCGGGATTAAGATAAAGGGCGTTGTATTGGGACTTGTTGGTGCTGCTCAGATTCAGTTGCACGACCAGTTCGTAAGGTTGGCGCAAACGGTTGACGCCGAAGTCCTCGGGAATCTCAAAGGTCAAAGCTTTCCAGGGGCGGTGGCCTTCCCACTCGCCCAAGGCGATGGGTTGGTCGGTTGCAGTCGCCGGGTCGGTCACCAAAACAAAATCTGACACGGTGAGGGACAGCGGGATCAGCGAGGTTGCAGCCATCGCTGGAGCAGTTCCGACCACCACGCTAGCTAGGCTCAGGGCAGTCAAGGTCTTGTGCAGTTTGATCATGAGAAGTTCTCCAGTCATCTTGAAAGGGA
>JAGRHK010000158.1 GCA_020444985.1 Candidatus Competibacteraceae bacterium | reverse complement strand
CGCAATCATGGTATCCCGACCCCAGTCGGCAAACCAGGGATAGCCGGCGATCACTGACTGACCGTCGGGCATTCCCGGCAAGGGCCGGTCGATCAGAAAACTGTCCGCTGCCAGCACCAGTTGCCGGATCCAGTCCGGCGCATTGGCCAACTCGGGCATGTTGGCTTCCGCATCAGCCAGCAGCGCTTGCTCGCGAGCGAGGAAACGTTGCAGCGCCGCATCCAGATCCAAGGAGGCCTCTTCATGCAGGCTGGCGACAACGCCCGTCCAGACCCCCGGTTGCAGGTTCAGTAACGCTTCGCCGATACAAAGGTTATGGTCGCGATGCGCCATACCGCGTTCATGTTCCACCGGCAGATCGTAATCTTCGAACCAGTTGACGGCGTCGACCAGCGTCCCGCCACACGCCCACAGCCGCAAGGTCAATTCTGGAATGCGAATTTGCCGCTGTGCAGGATCCGGCGCCTCGATCACCGGCTGAAATCCGCTCATCGCTGTTTCGCGGTGATGGTCGCGACCATTCACCAGCAACCGAACTCGCAGTTGCGGCGGATGGTCACCGCTTGCCGAACTCAGTCGCCAGGCGACATAGCTGGTGTTAGCGCCATGCTCCAGCCAAATGCGCTGTTCTAGAACAAGGTCGCCCAGAGCAAAGCGCCAAACCGGCATGCGTCCTTCCAGATAGAAGGATTCCAGATGCGCATAGCCCTGCGGGTGGGTCACCAGGCCGCCCCAGTGGTTGCTGAACAACGGAATATCCCGCTCACCGTCGATCAGAGTGGCATCGGCTTTGGCGAAGACCAGCCAGCGGTCATGGGGCGGCGGCAATGGCGCGACCAACAGACCATGATAGCGTCGGGTCAGTGCGCCCGCGATCGTACCGCCTGCGTAACCGCCCAGCCCGTTGGCCAGCCACCATTCGCGGCGTTCCGCCTGGAGCAGGTCGCCGCACACAGCGCGGCCGTAGCGGATGAAATCCGGTAATTCGCCCGTCATGCATATCCCCAGCTAATGAGTCAGAATTTCGGAGATTTTGCCGTAATCCCTGGAAACAGGATAGGGGATTTAGCGATTTACTCCTCAGCGGGCTGGGGAGAGAGCAGCAGACTGGATTCCGTTGTCACCTGCAACCGGTCGCCAACCTGGATGCCGCGTCGGGCGGCTTCGCCCGCGTTGATTTCCAGGATATAACGCACCGTTGCAGTTTGACTGGGGTAGATCGGGCAGGTGGGCGCCACGCAGGGCGGAACATCGGCCAGGATCTGCAACAATCGCTGATCGGCGTTGAAATACAGCAAATCCAGAGGAATATAGGTATTCTTCATCCAGAAGACCGCTGGGCCTAGCGGCTGAATGAACAGCATGCCCATCTCGCGCGGTAGTTCCCGGCGAAACATCAGGCCGCGCTGACGATCCTGCGGCGTTTGCGCGATCTCCACCTGAAAGGTTGCCGGACCGACCGTCACCTGCGCCGGGTCCAGGGCAAATACGGGTCCAGCGATCAGCGCGGTCAGCCAGAACAACGGCCGAACGCCTCTTCGATAATGCGGCATCGCAACGCTACCTCCAATGATGGCTCAGGGAGGGATTCTGGATGCCTGTCTAAAAATTTTCAATCGGTTGCCATGACTCCATGCAATTCCAACTTCTCCAAACCGACGGCGCGGCCCGGCGCGGTCGGCTGACCTTTCCTCGGGGCGCGGTGGAAACGCCGGCGTTCATGCCGGTCGGCACCTACGGCACGGTCAAAGCGATGACCCCGGAAGAAGTGCGCGTCAGCGGCGCAGAAATCATTCTGGGCAATACCTTTCATCTGATGCTGCGGCCCGGTACGGCCATCATCGAACAACATGGCGGACTGCATGGCTTCATGCACTGGAACGGCCCGATTCTGACCGACTCCGGCGGTTTTCAAGTGTTCAGTCTGGCGGCGATTCGCAAAATTACCGAAGCCGGCGTGAAATTTCAGTCACCCGTCGACGGCAGCATGGTGTTTCTGGGACCCGAGGAGTCGATGGCGGTGCAACGGGCGCTGGGGTCGGATATCGTGATGATCTTTGATGAATGCACGCCGTACCCTGCGACGGAAACCGAAGCGCGCCAATCCATGGAACGGTCATTGCGCTGGGCGCGGCGCAGCAAAGTGGCGCATGATGACAACCCTTCAGCATTGTTTGGCATTGTTCAGGGCGGAATGTACCCGCTCCTGCGCCGCATTTCCGCCGAGGGCTTGCGAGACATCGGCTTTGACGGGTACGCCATTGGCGGACTGGCGGTGGGCGAACCCTTAGCGGAACGGCTGGCGATGCTGGAGTGCACCAATCCACTCCTGCCGGACAATGCGCCGCGCTATCTGATGGGGGTTGGCAAACCAGAGGACATCGTTGAAGCCGTGCGCCGGGGGGTCGATCTGTTTGATTGCGTGATGCCGACGCGCAATGCCCGCAATGGCCATCTGTTCACCCGCCAGGGCGATATTCGCATCCGCAACCGCACATACCACACCGATACCCGGCCATTAGATGAGCATTGCGGTTGCTATACCTGCCAGCACTACAGCCGGGCTTACCTGCGCCATCTTGACCGCTGTCATGAAATTCTCGGCGCGCGGCTGAATACCATCCACAATCTGCATTACTACCAGGATTTGATGCGCGACTTACGAACGGCGATCATTGCGGAGCAGTTGGAGAAATTCGTCGCGGATTTTTACGAAAGGCGGCAAAAACCGGATCGTCATGCGTGAGGGCCGAAACGAAACCAGCTTTGCGGCGTCCAGTCCGCGTCGCGATCCGTTGCCGCGTCGCGAGCAGGACAGAGGCCGCATTTGCGCGCGAAATAGCGGTGAAATGCCAAGCTGGGCGTCAGTTCGGGATGGAAGACCGTGACCAGAATCTGGTCGTCCTCGGCGGCAGCGACATAGTCCTCCATCGACAGCAGCACCCGCACGTCGGGTCCGGTTCGGACAATTTTCGGCGCGCGAATGAAGGTTAAAGGAATCGGCTCCCTTGCGACCAGCGGCGCCAGCTTTTCGATATTGAAACTGTCAAGCTGGCCGCCAAAAGCGTTGCGGCTGACGGCAATATCGATCAACCCGAAAAACGGTGCTTCGCCCACGTTCTCCCGCGCCAGCAAAATCGCCCCGGCGCAGGTGCCCCACAGTTTCAATCCCTGACGATAATGCGCCTCAATCTCCGCACGCAGACCGAAAATATCCAGCAGCCGCGCCAGGCAGGTGCTTTCCCCCCCTGGGATGATCAGCCCAGCCAGTCCGTCCAGATCCGTGGCGCGTTTAACCGGTCGCCCGGCGATCCCGATCCGTTGCAAGTGATCCAGATGTTCCTGTACGCCGCCCTGCAAATCGAGAACGCCCATCACGCCAGCGTCAGCGATGGTCAGACGCATTGACGCATTACCAGCCACGTCCCGCCAAACGCTCCTCAGCCGGCATGGAGGCGATATCCAGGCCCGGCATGGCGTCGCCGAGATCCAGAGAGGCTTCCAATACTTTCTCTGGATCGTTGAAATAAGCCGTCGCTTTGACGATCGCGAGCGCGTGCCGTACTGGATCGCTGGATTTGAAGATGCCGGAACCGACAAAGATGCCGTCGCAGCCCAATTGCATCATCAACGCGGCGTCTGCCGGAGTCGCAATGCCGCCGGCCGCGAAATTGACGACGGGCAACCGGTTCAGCTTTTTGACTTCCAGCGCCAGCTCATAGGGCAGGCCGTTATTCTTGGCAAAGCTCACCACTTCCTCGACCGGCATGTGGACCAGTTGGCGAATTTCCCGGTTCATGGTGCGCATATGCCGCACCGCTTCAACCACATTGCCGGTGCCGGCCTCGCCCTTGGTGCGAATCATCGCCGCGCCTTCGGCAATGCGCCGCAAGGCTTCGCCCAGGTTGCGCGCGCCGCAAACAAAAGGAATCTCGAAGCAGGTCTTGTCGATATGGCATTCCTCATCCGCCGGGGTCAGCACCTCGCTTTCGTCGATGTAATCGATCTTGAGCGCTTGCAGGATCTGGGCTTCGACAAAATGGCCAATGCGCGCCTTGGCCATGACGGGAATCGTGACCGACTCTTTGATCGCCTTGATCAAATCGGGATCGGACATGCGCGCCACCCCGCCATGCTTGCGGATATCCGCCGGCACCCGCTCCAGGGCCATGACCGCTACCGCGCCCGCTTCCTGAGCGATTTGCGCCTGTTCTACATTCACCACATCCATGATCACTCCGCCCTTGAGCATCTGCGCCAATTGCGTATTCAGGAGATAACGATTCTCTGCCATGCTGCTGCCACTCATCTAAAATGTCAGGGGGTCGGCGGTATTGCCACACACCGTCCGAACTGCCGGTTCACGAAGGGAGCGAAGTATATCACCATCGGGGTTCCCACCGTATTCCTGAGACCGTTGGAACCGACAACCATTCACCTTGGCCATCCATCCCTTGCTTATGCACCGCAAAACCTACGCCAGTTTGCTGGATAATCTGGAAAAAGTCATGATCGGCCAGCGCCAGACGATTCGCTGGCTGCTGGCTGCTTTCGTTGCTGGCGGTCACGTATTGCTGGAGGATTTGCCGGGAACGGGCAAGACGACCCTGGCTAAAGCTTTCGCGCGTTCGCTGACCCTGGAATTTCAGCGCATCCAGTTCACCCCGGACTTGTTGCCCTCCGATCTGCTGGGCGTCTCCATCTTCGATCCACAGCGGCAGGAATTCCGCCTGCACCGCGGCCCGGCGTTCACCGAGGTCTTGCTGGCCGATGAAATCAATCGCGCCTCGCCGCGCACTCAGGCTGCCTTGCTGGAAGCCATGGGCGAACGGCAGATCAGCCTGGATGGCCAGCGTCACGACCTGGGCGAATGGTTCTTTGTCATCGCCACCCAGAATCCGATTGAATTTCACGGCGCCTATCCGCTGCCGGAAGCGCAAATGGATCGGTTTGCCTTGCGCTTTGGTCTGGGTTATCCCGATGTGGCCGGGGAAATTGCCGTGTTGGCGGCGCAATGGGCGCAACATCCGCTGGATGCGCTACGCGCCTGTGCGGACCGTGCGGCGCTGGAAAACTTGCGACAGGCAGCTACAGCGATCCGCATGAGTGA
>JAGRHK010000157.1 GCA_020444985.1 Candidatus Competibacteraceae bacterium | reverse complement strand
TTGTGCGAGGCGTCATGAACCTGCGCGGCGCCATTGTCCCGGTGGTTGATCTGCGCCTGCGGTTCGGACTGGAATCCGTGGAATATACGAAAACGACGGTGGTCATCGTGGTGACGGTTCATACGGAACAAAGCGACCGGATCATTGGGATGGTGGTGGACGGAGTCTCGGATGTGTTGAACATCAACAATGCTGCAGATATCAAGGAAGCGCCCAACTTCGGCTCAGCCGTCAGCACCGAGTTTATCAATGGTCTGGTCGCGCTGGATTCGGGGATGGTCATGCTGCTGGACGTTGATCGACTGCTGAGCGTTGAGGAAATGTTTTCCTTGGAAACCATGCGAAGCAGTCCTTCCCAGGTATTGGCTCGTGCATCCTGAGCCTGAGTGGAATGGGTGCGGGTAAACCACTATGGCCAGCGGTGAATTTGAATTTTCCGATCAGGATTTTCAACGCATTCGGCGCATTATTAACCAAGTGGCAGGCATTTCGCTGGCGGATAGCAAGCGTGAACTGGTGTATAGCCGGTTGTCGCGGCGATTGCGCCAGCGAGGCTTTCGGCGTTTCCAGGACTATTGTGATTATCTGGAACCGGGTGACGATGAAGACGAGCTCCGCGAATTTGTCAATGCCCTGACGACGAACCTGACCTCCTTCTTCCGGGAGCTTCATCACTTTGAATTCCTTGCAAATGAATTATTTCCGGCGTTGATGCACTCACGAGGTTCGGGCAACCGGCGTATCCGCATCTGGTCCGCCGGCTGTTCAACCGGGGAAGAACCCTATTCCATCGCCATTGTGCTGCGCGAAGTGCTGCCTACCACCGGTTGGGATGTCAAAATTCTGGCGACGGACCTGGATTCCAATGTGCTGGCCACTGCCGAACGTGGCATTTATGAGTGGAGCCGCGTCAAGGATCTGAGCGAATCGCGTTTGCGGCGTTGGTTCCAGAAAGGACGCAATGCTCAGGCAGGTTGGGTGCGGGTCGCGCCGGCATTGCGCGATCTGATTACTTTCCGGCAGTTGAATCTGATGGATGATTGGCCAATGCGCGGTCCGTTTGATCTGATTTTTTGTCGTAATGTATTGATTTATTTTAGCAAAGCAACACAGGCGGTTCTCTTCGAGCGCTACGCTGATATCCTGGCTGAGCAGGGTCACTTGTTTGTCGGCCACTCCGAATCGCTGTTCAAGGTCACCGAGCGTTTTGTTTCACTAGGTAAAACCATTTATCAACGTTGTTTGTAAAATATTTATTAGAGATTAGAAGCCATGGCGTCAGCCTTGAAAAATTCTTCCCGTCCGGTCAAGCATCTGCGCCTACCGGAATTCCAGCACATGAAAAGTTACTGGGATCCGATTCAGAATGTCGACGTTGTCCGCATTCTGGCGGGAGAATGTTATGTCACGCATTGCCATGAAATGATCACGACGGTGCTTGGCTCCTGTGTGTCCGCCTGCATCCGCGATGCCGCAACTGGGATCGGCGGCATGAACCATTTCATGCTGCCAGCGGAAAAAACCGAGCGAAACAATAAAACGGCAACGCATGGTCTGGGCGCTGATGCAGCCTATGGCAGTTATGCAATGGAGCGCTTGATTAATAGCATTTTGAAATATGGCGGGCAGCGCGAGAACCTGGAAGTCAAAATTTTCGGCGGCGGACGGATCATGGGCAGCATGACCGATGTGGGTCTGCAAAACATCCGCTTCATTCGCTCCTACCTGCGCACTGAGGGTTTGAGGGTTGCCGCCGAAGATGTCGGCGGCGACTATCCGCGTCGCATGGCGTATTTTCCAGCGACCGGCAAGGTGTTGCTCAAAAAATTGCGCAACGTTCGCAATGAAACCATTGTGCAACAGGAAAGCGCTTATCTTGCCGATCTGCGTCGGGAGGCGGCCGAAGGCGGCGAGGTCGAACTGTTCGGAGACTAAGAATATGCCGGGCAATAAAATTAAAGTATTAATCGTTGACGACTCGGCCTTGGTGCGTCAAATTCTGGCGGAGCTTCTCAGCCGCGATCCGGGTATCGAGGTCGTGGGTTCTGCGGCTGATCCCTATGCAGCCCGCGAGAAAATCAAAAAGCTCAATCCCGATGTGCTGACCTTGGATGTGGAAATGCCGCGTATGGATGGCTTGACGTTTCTGAGCAACCTCATGCGGCTGCGACCCATGCCGGTGGTCATGGTATCATCGCTGACCGAGAACGGCGCGACCGTCACGCTCCAGGCGCTGGAGCTGGGCGCGGTTGATTTCGTTACCAAACCCAAGGTGGATGTCGCTCATGCGCTGGATGATTATGCCTTGGAGATTCGTGAGAAAGTGCGCGTGGCGGCGCGGGCCAAGGTTCAGGAGCAGCGACCGGCTCCAGCAGAACCCGCGCCGCCAGGCCGACTTGCAGCGCCGCCTGAGAAATACTCCGCCGACGTCATTATGCAACGGGGCAGTCAAAAGCGGCGAACCTTCAAAACGACCGACTGCATTATTGCCATCGGCGCCTCAACCGGCGGCACCGAGGCCATCAAGGAAGTATTGATTCGTTTACCTCAGCAATGTCCGGGCGTCGTTATTACCCAGCATATTCCGGAAGCGTTCAGCGGGCCGTTCGCCCGACGCATGGATTCGGTTTCAGCGCTATCGGTTTGTGAGGCGCAAGATGGCCAGCAAGTGATGCCGGGCCATGCTTACATCGCGCCGGGCGATCGGCATCTGGTCCTGTTTCGCGATGGCGCGCGCTATATCTGCCGGCTGAATGATGGCCCGCCGGTGAATCGTCACCGACCGAGTGTTGATGTCTTGTTCCGGTCCGTCGCGACCCATGCGAGCCTGAACGCGATTGGGGTGATTTTGACCGGCATGGGCGATGACGGAGCGCAGGGCTTGAAGGAAATGCATGAAGCGGGCGCGCCGACCATTGCTCAGGACGAGCGAACCAGTGTGGTCTGGGGAATGCCTGGTCAGGCGGTGAAATTGGGCGGAGTCGATAAAATCATGCCCCTGGAAGCGATCCCGGCCCAAATCATGCGGCTGGTGGAGGAACATGGCCGGTGACCGGCGAGTGGCGGGTGACGAGTGTGGCAAACAGTACATCGTGAACGGTGAAGAGCGCCAATAAATCATGCGACCGATGGAGGAAAGCGCCCAGTGAGTGGAATGCCTGCAAACACGGATGAATCCCTGCTTCAGGTCGTGGCCGATATCCTTTTGTCTCTTGAGGAAATTTTGGCGACGAAGGATGGCAAGGTGCATGACGATATTCATCGCGGCAAGACTTTGATCAGTGATGCCGTCGTGAAACTGGGTAATAGCTTTAATAGTTTGAATACCCAAACCCAAGCCCAGCAGCAAGTCGTTGCTTCACTGATTCAGGAGGTTTCCGAGGAGGGCGCTGGATCGCAGCATGGCGACCGGGCCAGCGTTCGGGAAATTGCCGATGGCATGTCGGCTATTTTGCAGAGCTTCATGGACATGCTCGCTCAGGTAAGCGCCCAGAGCAGTGGGGTGATCGCTAAAATGGAGGCGATGACCGATGTCGTCAATCAGACGTTTTCACTGCTGAGCAATGTCGAAATGATTACCAAACAAACCAATTTGTTATCCCTGAACGCCTTTATTGAAGCCGCCCGTTCGGGCGAGGCGGGGCGGGGCTTTCAAGTGGTGGCGACCGAGATGCGTAATCTGTCGCAAAATTCGGCGAAATTGAACGAGCAAATTCGCGTTCAAGTCGAAAAATCCAAGAAAATCGTTCATGAAACCCGGGATGTGGTGAACGAGATGGCTTCGCGTGATATGGATTCTCTCCATGAGGCCCGGGATAGCTCCGATATGTTGTTTGCCAAACTGGCATTGATGAATGAGCATATTTCCAGGAATCTCAGTCAGGTTTCCGAGATTACCCAAGGCATTGATCGTAGTGTAGGATTGGCGGTGCAATCTTTACAATTCGAGGATATCGTCGGTCAGTTGTTGCTGCACGCTGAACGGGAGTTGAGCGTACAGGATAAAACTTTAATAGAACTGCGCGAGCGTCTGGCAAGCTTTACTAGAATCGCGCAAAGCAGTGGAGATCTTCAAGCGGCGCTCTTGACGCTCCACGATCATTTGCAACCGATCCGACAGTCTGCGGTCTTTCAGAAAAGCAAATCGGTTTTGCAGGAATCCATGGATGAAGGAGACGTGGAGTTGTTTTAAGCTAAATCGCTCTGTTTACGACTCGCCAGCCAGTCGCCACAGAATGGAGGAATTATGCATGGTTTCGGGCCTCGGGCGCTGACCCCAGGCGATGGCCGGGATTGGTTAATTCAAGCTTGGCAATTGATGTGGCGGCGACCGGGGTTGTTTGTCGCCATTGCACTGCTCGCCCCGTCGGGCAGCGCCCTGCTGCTGGCGCTGCCGGTTTGGGAGTGGTGGTTGCCTCCGTTGGGCGGCTGGGTGACGTTGATCGCCACCCTATTCTGCTACGGGTTGCCGCTCAGTCTGACGATAACGCTGGCCTGTGGCATCGCCCGCGCAGTTAATCGCAAGCAGGCGCCAGCCCTAAAACAGTTGTTTAGCTGGACGGCGGTCAAAGCGTTGACGCGAACCAGCCTGTTTTTGTTTGCCCTGTTATTGCAAGGCTATCTGGTGGTCTATTGGGTGCAGGATCAACTCTTGCCCATCGATCTGGCTGCTGCTGGCGACCCAGCGCCTGTTCCGCCTCCCGCCGCCTTTGGGGTTGCCAGCACTTTATTAGGGACGCAACTGAGCGTTCTGGGAAGCGTACTGCTGGTTTTACAAATATTGTTGGCCATTTTTGTGGTTCCCTTGCAGTTATTCCGCGAACTGCCGCTTTCGGTATGTTGGCGGCGGAGCGTTCTGGCCATGCAACTCAACCCCTGGCTGTTTCCGATCCTGGGTTTAAGTGGCCTGACGCTGGCGACCTTGCCATTCTTCGAGTTGTTTGCTATCCCTGCGCAGGTATTGGCGCTGCCGCTGCCCGTTTATCTGGGTGTTCTCCTGTATGTGGCCTGGAACGATGTGTTTCAGGGCGGCGCCGAAGAGGATGAAATCCTGGAAGTTCAGGATCAGTGGCGGGCCAGCGTCAGCAGTGGCTCCCTGTCGCGGTCCATTCGTATGAAGA
>JAGRHK010000156.1 GCA_020444985.1 Candidatus Competibacteraceae bacterium | reverse complement strand
AAACGCAGAATGGCGTAGAAATCAGCGCATTGCCGAACAACAAGCTGCGGATATGACCCAGCGGCAGTATCCCCTGAATCGCTCCATCCATCTCGGCATAGAGGAAGTGCGTCTTGTGGCCAAACGCCTGGCGCAGCACCTGCTCCCAACCCGCCCGATGAAAGAATGTCGCTTCCGGGCAAGCATCGACGAACGCATCCCAGCGCGCGTAGTTCGCTGCATCGAGATGATGAATTTGCAAATTGCTATCGTTCATAATCTCTCTCGCAAAAAACCCGATCCATACGATCCCAATGGAAATCGCGCAGCAATGCCCGCAGACGGCCCTCCATGCGACTCAGATTCAGATAATGCCGCAAGCGGGTTTTGAGATTAATGCTCTGCTGACGCGGTTGCTCCGGGTCAATCTCCCAAGGATGGAAATAGAAAATGCCCGACTGCCCGTCGTGATGATTCACCCGCCGCAAGGCCCAGCGTGATAATGAATAGGGCCAGAGCCGAAACCAGCCGCCGCCGCCACACGGCAGGGTTTTGCCGAACACCATTACGGTGGTCACCGGGATTTCCAGCAGCGTTGGGGCGTTATCGGGTCGAAAGGCGAAGCGCGGCGCTTCTGGCATTCCGTACAAATCATGGCGAATGGGATAAATGCTGGAGCTGTAGCGATAACCGGCTTGTTCCAGCTCATGCAATGCCCACAAGTTACCCGCGCCGATGGAATAACTCGCGGCGCGATAGCCTTGGATCGCTACGCCGCCCAAGTCCTCCAGCAATGCCTTGGTGCGGGTTACGTCCTCACGAAAAACGGCGGGCGCTTGCTGCGTCGCGCGGGTGTGGTCGTAACCGTGACTGGCGAGTTCATGGCCCTCGGCGACTAGGCGGCGCACCAGTTGCGGATACCGCTCCGCCACCCAGCCCAGGGTAAAGAAGGTTGCCTTGACACCCTGTTCCGCGAACAGATCAAGAATCCGGTTTGTGTTTCTTTCGACCCGGCATGGCCATTGATCCCACTGCTCACGACGAATATATGGCTCAAACGCCGAGACCTGGAAATAGTCTTCCACATCCACGGTCATGGCGTTTACCCGCAAACGCTCCTCTTGCTCTCCGAGAGCGGGGTTGGGGGTAAGGGACGTCACAGCCATTGCGCCAGCTTCCCAGCAATCCGTTCTGCCGCGCGCCCATCCCAATGCTCAGGAATCCGCCCGGCCTTGCCGCCATCGGTCAGCACTTCGCGCGCGGCGTGGCGGATGCGTTCAGGATCGGCGCCGACAATCGTATTCGTCCCTTCTGTCACGGTCACCGGGCGTTCCGTATTCTCCCGCAGCGTCAGGCACGGAACGCCTAATGCCGTCGTTTCCTCCTGTATCCCCCCGGAATCGGTCAGGGCTAGCCGCGCGCCTTGCATCAAGCCGAGCATCTCCAGATACCCCTGTGGCGGCAGGCAGCAGAAACGCGGATTGTTCAGCCACGCGCTCAAGCCGGCCTTGTCGATCATCGACCGGGTGCGGGGATGGACAGGAAACGCCAGCGGCAGATCGGCGCTGATCTCACTCAGAACGCGCAACAGGCGTTCCAGAACGACCGGATCGTCAACATTACTGGGCCGGTGCAGGGTCAAAATCCCATAACCGTTCGGACCGTTCAGAAACGCTGCCGAGTTCGGTGCGGTCGCTAGCGTCTGTTCCGGAGGCACAGCGCGCGCTAAACAAGACCGCAAGGTATCAATCATGACATTGCCGACAAATTGCACTCTGACCGGGTCGACGCCCTCCCGGGTCAGGTTCGTCAATGCCTCCCGCTCCGTCGTGAACAGCAAGTCGGAAAGCTGATCGGTCAGAACCCGGTTGATTTCCTCCGGCATGGCCCGGTCAAAACTGCGCAGTCCCGCTTCGACATGTACGACCCGGATGCCTTTCTTCGCCGCAACCAGCGCACAGGCAATCGTGGAATTTACATCGCCCACGACCAGTACCGCCGCCGGTTGCTCGGCATCCACCACCGGCTCAAAACGCTTCATGATCTCGGCCGTCTGCACGGCGTGGCTGGCCGAACCCACCTCCAGATCCATGTCCGGATGCGGAATGCCCAGTTGCTCGAAAAACCGCTGATTCATCTCCACATCGTAATGCTGCCCGGTATGCACCAGCCGCGCCGCCAATCCCGGAGTTTTACGCAACGCCGCCATGATCGGAGCAATCTTCATGAAGTTGGGACGGGCGCCTACTACGCAGAGAATTTTGGAAGATATAGCAGTCATGAAAGGGTCGGACATTGGAAAATTAAAGATGCTTTTCAGGCGGCGTTTCATCCGCTGGATGATGCGCATTCACACGCTGCGTCGGGCTGGCCAAGCGCCCCTGAAGTTGACGGATCGCCGACTCCAGCGTCATCAACCGCCGCTCCATGCGCTCCATTTGCACGTCCTGCCATTCGGGATGCCGCAGAAGCGTTTCTACGGTTTCCTCCAGCTCCAGCAGGCGTTTCTCCATGGCATGGTCGGTGCGCAGCAACGAGCCACGGCCGCCGGTTCGCTCCTGGGCGCCGTCGTCTTGATCATCCTGCGCCAGTTCATTGCCCACTGCCGTAATCGACTCATGGGAAAGCTCCTGAACATCCTCAAGAAATCCATAGAGCAGCAAGCGATCGCAAAAGACATTGACCCGACGCGGGATACCTTGCGTGTACTGATAGATCGTCGCGTAAGCGTTCTCGCCGAAGCGCGGCATAAGACCTTGCCAGCCTACCACATGCAAACGATGTTCAATGTAGGGACCGATTTCCTCGACGCTGAGCGGATTCAGATGGCAGGAGGCAATCACGCGCTGGCGAAGTTGCTCCATGCCAGGATCTTGCAGCGTAAAACGGAACTCCTCCTGTCCCAGCAAAAAACTCTGCAATAACGAGTGTTCGGCGACCTGAAAATTCGAAAGCATTCGTAATTCTTCAAGGGAGCGCATCGGCAGATTCTGCGCTTCATCCACCACCAGCAGCGCCCGCCGGCCATGCTCGGCATGGTCACGCAGAAAATCCTCGAAACGTCTCAGCAGAATTGCCTTGCTGGCATCTTCATAAGGCAACCCAAACGAAGCCACGACGGTGCGCAGCAAGTCGTCCGCCTCCAGTTGCGTGGTCACCAGTTGCGCGGCAACCACCTGTCGGGAATCCAGTTCACTGAACAGGCTTTTCACCAGTGTCGTTTTACCCGTGCCAATACCGCCTGTCACGACGATAAAGCCCTCGCCCTGACTCAAACCGTAGCGCAAATAAGCCAGCGCCCGGCTATGCGCACTGCTGCCAAAGAAAAATCTCGGGTCTGGACTCAACTGAAAGGGTTTGGCGGTGAAACCGTAGTAATCAATATACATAAAGTTTTAATTTTAGGTATTTAAGTTTTAAGGACTTATGATTTGGTTCGGGAAGCGGGTCAAAACTTCATGCTAAATCGGATATTCAACCGATTTTCCCGAAATCCCTGATCAGCAGGTTCGGCATCATTCCGGTAGTAGCGGTAACTAATCAATCCACCCGTGTCTGGACTAAACACGCGCGCCAGACCAAACACCGAAACCCAATAGTCATTTTTCTGGTCATCGGCTAACTCATCCCACTCCCAGCCCGTTCCTAGAAACGATGCGGTCCGCGGCGCAAAACGCCAAGTCCATAATCCACCCAAGCCATAGGCGGTTTCCGAGACGGCGTCGTTCTCGCTCTCATTTCGGGGGGACATGCTTCCCCAAATGGTCAGCACCAGACACAGGCACAGGCAGCTTGAGGCGATGATCCTTCCCCCATACGTTTTGCTGCGTCGCGGAATTTGTGCGGGATCAATGCGCGTTTTGCAGAGCGTCGCCTCCAATGGCTTTTGCGGTTCATGAAAGGTGAAGTCGAGAGTGGTATCGGTCTCGGCGACGAAGAGTTTTTCACAGGCAGAAACGACCTCTGTCATCGTTTGAAAGCGCTGTTCCGAGCTTTTGGCGATCATCTTCTGAAAGAACTGATCGACTTCCTCGGGGATGTCTTCACGAAAGTCACGGAGACTGGGAATTGGCGCTTCACGGTGCGCGACGACTCGTTCCATCATGGTTTCCCCCTGATAAACTTCGCGTTTCGTCAGAAGGTAGAACAACGTACAACCGAGGCTGTAGATATCCGCGCGATGGTCGGCGCGTTTGGTGTTCAGAGCTTGTTCGGGGGACATAAAGTCGACTGTCCCCATGATCGTTCCCGTATGGGTCAGGTCTGATTCCTGAGGGCGTTCTTCAATGGAACGCGCCAGTCCCAGATCGAGCACCTTGACATGTCCCTCTTGCGTGAGCAACAGATTCGAAGGCTTCACATCCCGATGAATGACCCCTTGTGAGTGTGCATACGCCAATCCCAGCGCCGCCTCCTTAATGGCATCGATGGCAGTGGCCACATCCATCGTTCCCGCACGGCGAACATGCTCGGACAGGGGTTCGCCCGGCACGTATTCCATCACATAATAATGAATTCCCCGATCCTCGTTGGCATCGTAAGCCGTCACAATATGAGGGTGCACCAACTTGGCAGCCGCTTGAATCTCTCGCTGAAACCGCTTGAGCAAGTCCTCATTCTTGACCAGTTCGGGCGCCAGTTGTTTGACCGCTACAACCCGCTGCATCCGGCGATGCACGGCACGAAAGACGATCCCCATCCCCCCGCGACCGATTGGCTCCATCAGGACATACTCCCCCAGGAGCAGTCCCCGCTGTTTTCCGCTGATCACCTGTCTCGCCTGAAACCGGGTCAACAGGTTGAGTTCCACCAGTTGTTGCGCCAATTCCGGCAACCCGTCCACACGTGTCGCCGCAGCTTCCACTGCCCCCAAATGTTCGGGCGCAATGATCCCGGCTTCGAACAGGAACTGAACTGAGGCGGGAATTGTCATGGATTTTCAGGAACAATGTTGATGAACACCGATCGCCAGCATGGCAGCTGACGACGAGGAAAGTTTACGAAGTTTCTACGAACCTGTGCACTCGAAGTTGACCACTTCTCAGAAGCCATTTCAAAACCCTTGATGTTGGATTTTCAACTTCGAATAGACCATTTTCATGGTTTCTGTGCCCGTGAAGAACGTGTTTCACTACGTAAAACGCTGTTCGCCACGAGGCAGAACG
>JAGRHK010000155.1 GCA_020444985.1 Candidatus Competibacteraceae bacterium | reverse complement strand
ATGAGCCGTTTTCCAGTCTCGACGTAACTCTGCGGGAAGACCTGGCGCGGGAAGTACGCCACATCCTGCTGCGGGAGGGTACCGGCGGACTCCTGGTCAGTCATGACCAGTTCGAAGCTTTCACCTTCGCTGATGAAATCGGCGTGCTGGAGAACGGCCGGCTGCGGCAATGGGACACCGCTTATCATCTTTATCATCAGCCGGCGGACCGGTTTGTCGCCGATTTTATCGGTCAGGGCATTCTGTTGCCGGGCCGAGTCGGCGACGATGGCCGGGTGCATACTGAGCTAGGCATCGTGGCGGGCATGCCGCCCGTGGGTTGCATCGCCGGCGATGATGTGGAGATTCTGGTGCGCCCGGATGATGTGATTCATGACGACGCCAGTCCGCTTCAGGTCGAGGTCGTGGAACGGGCTTTCCGGGGCGCGGAGTTTCTCTATCTATTGAAATTGCCGAGTGGTGCGCGCCTGCTGTGTCTGGCGCCCAGCCACCATGACCATCCGCCAGGACGACACATGGGCATTCGCCTGGACATCGATCACTGGGTCATGTTTCGGCGCAATCGTACTGTGGCCTGCGTTGAAGCATCGCCTGCTTCTTAATAAACCGAAATAACTCAGGGTTGAAAATGGCATGCCGCGATTCTTTTCGCCAAAGGCAGGTGGTTTTCGATTGGCTGCCCTCTCAATTCAGGTCGGGTGAAACCTGATCCTCTTTTGAATGACAGGGCGGCGCGCCCCACGCCATGTCATTAAGCCGTCATTGGAAGACGATAGCCTTCTCAGCTCCGAGCCAAAACGGACCCAATGGTCCATATAGGGGAGCAATGATGAAGGTCTATTCACGGCTGCTTTGCGCCTTCGCCTTAGGCGGCATAGTGATTACCGCTGCGAATGCGGAAACCCATCTGACGGTTTATACGGCTTTTGAAGCCGACCAACTTCAGGATTACGCCGCGCGCTTCAATGCCGAACACCCCGATATCAAAATCGAATGGGTGCGCGATTCCACAGGCATCATTACTGCCAAATTATTGGCTGAAAAGGATAATCCGCAGGCAGACGCCATCTGGGGTCTCGCCGCCACCTCGCTGCTGCTCATGAAAAGCGAGGGCATGTTGGAACCGTATGCGCCGAAAGGCCTGGATCAGCTGGACGAGCGGTTTCGCGACGAGGCCAATCCGCCGTCCTGGGTCGGTTTGGACGCTTGGGTCGCTTCGATCTGCTTTAACACTGTGGAAGGCAAACGCCTCAAGCTGCCCAAACCTACATCCTGGCAGGATTTGACCAAACCGGTCTACAAGGGTCATGTGGCGATGCCGAATCCCAACTCCTCCGGCACCGGCTTTCTCGATGTGTCCAGTTGGCTGCAACTGTTCGGCGAGGAAAAAGGCTGGAAATTCATGGATGCGCTGCACGAAAACATGGCCTTTTACACCCATTCCGGTTCCAAGCCCTGCAAGGACGCTGCTCGCGGCGAAATACCCATCGGCATCTCCTTTGCCTACCGGGCCGCGCAATCCAAAGCCGAAGGCGCGCCGCTGGATATCATCATTCCCACCGAAGGCATCGGTTGGGACATGGAAGCCGCCGCCATCGTCAAGGGCACCTTCAACGCGGACGCTGCGAAAACTTTGATGGATTGGACCGTTTCCAAAGAAGCGATGAAAATGTACAACCAGAATTATGCGGTGGTGGCGATCGACGGCATGGCCAAACCGGTGAAGTATTTCCCGGAAGGGATCTCCAAAGCGATGATCAAAAACGATTTCGAGTGGGCTGCGCAAAACCGCACACGCATCCTCACAGAATGGCAAAAGCGCTACGACACCAAGTCGGAACCGAAAAGCTGACCCCGTTCGTGCAGAGACATCAGCCGCGCCGACGCATTAAGCCGACGCGGCTGATTCCATCGTCTGGGAGTTTCGCGCCCAGCTTTTCAATACCCTACTTTCAATTTGAGCGTTCAGATGGCAACGGTCCCCAACTACCTGAATCCTGACTTGCCCCGTCATCTGGCGCGTATTCCGATCCCGGTTGTCACAGCAACGCCTTCTACGCTGTCCGGTTACGGTCAGTTGGTCAATGACCCCGAAGCGGTCCACATTGAGATTGTGCGGTGGCCGGCACAAGGATGGCGACCGGTAGATGCGGATAGCGGCGACGAAGGTGGAACCACCGAAGGGACGTTTGTGGCCGAATGGAAAGGCGATGTTTTATATGGCTGCAATATGGCCGTGAACGGTCATTATATTCTTGGCTATGCCGTAGAGCCGACGCAGGCGACTGAAGATCACGATGAAAACCCCAGCCGGCTTTTTCTCTGGCACGCCAATTATCATCCGGATGGCGGACAGCTCTTTTTCCCTTTAGAGCCGAAACCGTTCCTCGTGCCACTGGCAAGGCCAGGCGACGATGTCAAACCCGAGGATTTTGTCTGCTTCTGGTTCAGTGGCCAGCACGGGCTTTATATACACCCCAACATTTGGCATGAAGGCGTTTTCCCTTTGCGCGGGCAGCAAAGATTTTTCGACAAACAAGGCGCTGTCCATGGGCGAGTGTCGGTTGATTTTTCCCGAGAGTTTAATTGTCTTCTGGAAATTCCGATAGAAAATCAAAGCTAAGACGCGCTTAAGTAGAAAAACTTTCATTGAGAAATTTGATGATTCATGCAGTGATCAACATGCGCAAGCACACAATGCGCCCGGTATTTTGTTGCAAGCCTTTGGGTTACAGGGTGGCGCGCTAAAATGTCAAGCCCAGGCTTGCTGGTTAATCTTGGGGAGATTTGCCCGTGAACGCCATTCTTGCATCCCAGTCGCCGGCCTTTTTCGAAAATCCGCTGCCTGGCGAAAGCCTCCGTCAGATTTATCTCAAAGTCGATAACGTCGTTAAGAAGTTCGGCAGTTTCGTTGCTTTGAAAGATGTGAATCTGGAAATTTATCGGGGCGAATTCATCTGCTTCCTCGGCCCGTCAGGTTGCGGTAAGACCACTCTGCTGCGCGCCATCGCGGGTCTCGACATCCAGACCTCGGGACGCATCTTCCAAGATGGCGTCGATGTCTCGGCGTTGCCGCCTTCAGAGCGGGATTTCGGTATCGTGTTTCAGTCCTATGCCCTGTTCCCCAATCTCACCGTGCGGCGCAATATCGCGTTTGGTCTGGAAAATCGCAAATTATCCCGCGCCGAAGTCAATCGGCGCGTCGAAGAATTGCTGGAAACCGTGGGCTTGCGCGAACATGGCAATAAATATCCGGCGCAGATTTCCGGTGGCCAGCAACAGCGGGTCGCATTGGCGCGCGCGTTGGCAACCTCACCCGGATTGTTGTTGCTGGACGAACCGCTGTCAGCGTTGGACGCCAAGGTGCGTATGCGCTTGCGCCATGAGATCAAAGAACTGCAACGCCGTTTGGGCGTGACCACGATTTTGGTCACGCACGATCAGGAAGAGGCTTTGGCGATGGCGGATCGAGTGGTAGTGATGAATCATGGCTGCATCGCGCAAGTCGGCACGCCACAAGAAATCTATAGCACGCCGTCGTCGGCCTTCGTGGCCGACTTTATCGGCTCCATGAACTTTTTGACGGGCACCCGGCTGGAGGGCCAGCGGGTGCGGTTGGGCGAACTGGAGTTGCATTGCGAGGTCGACGGCCATATGTTGAATAGCCCGGTTACTGTGGCGATCCGCCCGGAGGATGTGATGGTGGATGGCGCAGAAACCGGCGCGACCAACACCTTTCAGGTCGACATTCAGGACATGGAGTTTCTGGGGGCTTTCTTCCACGCCAAACTGACTGAAGATCGCCTGGGCGACAATGTGTTGCGCGCCAACTTTTCCGCCAACCTCACGCGCGGCATGCGGCTTGAAAAAGGCCAGCGGCTCACCGTGGCGCTCCCGCCGGAACATATCCGCGTTTACGCCCGGCAGGTTTGACGCATGGTCGCTCTCAACCCAACGCAAGGCGCGGCCCCACTGACGGGGCCGCGCATCAAGCCGAAGTTGGGCCGCGACGATTGGATAATGCGGGCCTCCATGGTGGCGATCGGCCTGTATTTGCTGATCAGCCTGGCGTTGCCCCTGTATGCCGTGCTGTCCAAGTCGTTCACCGTGTATCAGTTTCGCTTTGGCGAAGTTGCGGTCCAGCTGGAGCGCGATGGTCAGTGGCAAGACGCCGGCACGCTCGAAGATTGGGTGGGCCGATTGAGTCAGCCCGTCCACAACGGGATGACGCCAACCTCCCTTACCCGGTTGCCCGTTCTGCAAACCCTGTCGCGCAAGGCGCTGCAAGGCGTGACGCAAGTGCGCCTGCGGGATGCCTCGGCGGAAGGCGGCCTGTTGTTGTCGAATGGCAATTTTTCCCAGCCGGGAGAAATCTACACGCTGGAGCCGCGCGAATTGCGCAAATTGTTCGTGCGTCCAATGGCGGCGAGCGGCTTGGGTAATTATCGGACCTACTTCCAAACGCCCGCCCTGCGTCAATCCATCGCCAACAGTTTGTATATCGCCCTGATCTCGACAGTGATTACCGTCGCGCTGGCCTTCGTTTACGCCTACGCCCTCACCCGAACCTGCATCCCGTTCAAGGGCGCGTTTCGCATGATCGCCATGGTGCCGATTCTGGCCCCCTCGCTGCTGCCGGCGATCAGCCTGGTCTATCTGTTCGGCAACCAGGGCGTATTAAAATGGATGCTGATGGGCGAGCCGATCTACGGTCCGCTGGGCATTGTCATCGCTTCCGTGTTTTTCAGCTTTCCGCATGCCATGCTGATCATGCTGGTGGCGCTGTCCACCGCCGACGCTCGCTTGTACGAGGCGGCGGAAGCGTTGCGCACACCCAAGGCGCGGATATTTTGGGTCGTGACCTTGCCCGGAGCCAGCTACGGCATCATCTCCGCCGCCTTCGTGGTGTTCAGTCTGACCATTACCGATTTCGGCGTACCCAAGGTCATCGGCGGTCAATACAATGTGTTGGCGCTGGACATTTATAAACAGGTCGTCGGACAGCAAAATTTCGAGATGGGGGCGGTGGTTTCGGTGATTCTGCTGTTGCCGGCCGTGGTGGTGTATGCTGTGGATCGGATCATTCAGCGCCGCCAAGTGGCCTTGCTGTCGGCGCGCGCCGTACCACTGACGCCCAAACCCAATCCGATCGTGGATCGCGGCCTGTTGATCTATT
>JAGRHK010000154.1 GCA_020444985.1 Candidatus Competibacteraceae bacterium | reverse complement strand
TTATGGCAATATGATCGCCATTTTAATTCCGTTTCCACTGTTAATCTTCTGGTTTGGCGCGTCGATGCTGGTCTATGCCATGAACCGTCATCACCCGAATCCCAAAGTAGGGCACTATACGCAACAGGCGGCTTATCGATTCTATGGGGTTACGGGATTTTTTATTGTCATTGCTACTTTTATCCCCGGTGGCGGGTGGTGGTGGCATTTATTGGCCTGGATCGTGGCGGCGCTGATCCTGATTCCCTGGTCAATTCTGGACCTGCGCCGAATTTACCGGGATGAATGGGTCGATATTCCTCTGAATGACCAAGGATATCCCCTGCCTGGCGCGCTGAATTAAAGGCGAATCGGAAATTGAAGCGTAATAAAGCGACGATCCAGACGTCGATGCAGATTGATCCGCTGACTGGCGTCGGCAACCGGCGACAACTGGATGAAGCGCTGGCGGCTGAGGTTGAGCGCAGCCAGCGTCACCATCGCTTGCTGTGTCTTTTAATGACCGACCTGGATTATTTCAAGGATATCAACGATCGCTATGGCCATGCTTTAGGCAACGAAGTGTTGAGATGCTTCGCGATGCTACTGCGCGAATACTGTCGTCAAAGCGACTTGGTCGCGCGCTTTGACGGTGAAGAATTTGTCATGCTGTTGCCAGGCACTTCTCTGAAGAACGCCGTCGCCCGTGCAGAGCGCATCCGCCAACGACTGGAGCGCCAGCCGCTTGCCGCACAGGTAGGGCGGGTGACCGCCAGCTTTGGCATAGCGATGCTGGGCCGGGATGAAGAGGACGGTGATCTTATGCGCCGCGCCGATCAAGCGCTGTATCGTTCCAAGAAGGAAGGGCGTAATCGAATCACGCAGTCGGTCGTTGCTGGGCAGGACGCGGCGCCGGATGTCGGCTGCTGTTAAAGACGGTGACTTTCTCGATGTCGACACTTTATACCCACACCTTTGGCGAAGGCCCGGATATCGTATTCGTGCATGGTTGGGGCATGCATTCTGGCGTCTGGGAGGATGTTGCCGAAGATCTGATGGATCACTATCGAGTCACGGTGTTGGACTTGCCCGGTCATGGTTACAGCCAGGACGCGTGCCGGGCTGGATCGACCCTTGAAGACTGGGCGGCGGCGGCAAGCGCGGCAACTCCGGCGGCGGCGACCTGGATCGGTTGGTCGCTGGGCGGGCTGGTCGCACAACAGGTTGCCGCGATGACTCCGAAAAAGGTCAGCCGATTGGTTCTGGTCAACAGTACGCCCTGCTTTGTCCAGCGCCCCGATTGGCCGCATGGCATCGCGTTACCGGTTTTACAGCGTTTTGCCGAGGAGTTGCGCGAAGATTACCGCGCCGTGCTCAAGCGCTTCATCGCCTTGGAAGTTCATGGCAGCGATAGGGCCAGCGCCCAGTTGAAGCAGCTCAAGGCCATGCTGTTCCAACACGGCGATCCGGATGTCTCAGCGCTGGAAGATGGCTTGGCGATGCTGGAAACCCGCGATCTGCGTCCTGGATTGGCGAAGATCGCCGCGCCAACCCTGTTGCTGATGGGACAGCGCGATCAACTGGTTCCCGCAGACGCGGGAGCAGCGATGCTGAAGCAGTTGCCAGACGCCCGGTTGCGCGTCTTTGCCCGGGCGGGGCATGCGCCATTCTTCTCGCACCTGCCCGAATTTATTACTGAACTGCGAGCATTTCTCGATGCAGGATGACTGCGAAGGTTGGCCATTCGCGCCCGACCGCAATCGGTTAAGGCGCGCTTTTGAGCGGGCGGCGACGCGTTACGATGAAGCGGCGTTTCTGCATCATGAAGTCGGTGCGCGTCTGCTGGAGCGTTTGGATCTTATCCGACTGCAACCGGCGGTGATTCTCGACGTGGGTTGTGGAACCGGCCTTATCACTTTGGCCTTGGTGAAGAAATACCGTAAGGCGCGTGTAATCGGTCTGGAACGGGCATCCGCGATGGTCGCGAAAGCGCGTAAACGCGCGCCCTGGTTCCGCACCCTGCATGGTTTGACGGGTGAACCCGAAGCATTGCCGTTGGCCGATGCCAGTTGCGATCTGATCTTTTCCAATCTGGCGTTGCCGTGGGCGACGGCTCTGGATCAGGCGCTGGCGGAATTTCGCCGCGTGCTGAAACCTGGCGGGGCGTTGCTGTTCAGTACGCTTGGCCCGGACACCCTGATAGAGTTCCGTCGCAGTTGGGGCGTCGCCGACGATCGCTACAGCCACGTCAACGCCTTTTTTGACGTGCATGACATCGGCGATGCCTTGTTGCGGGCGCAGTTGGCGGAACCGGTGATGGATGTGGAACGATTGCTGTTGACCTATGCAGAGATGGACGGCTTGACGCGCGATCTTAAAGCCCTGGGTGCGCGCAATGTGATGCGGGGTCGTCCGCCGCGTTTGACGGGTAAGGAGCGGTGGCGGACCGTGCGCGAAGCTTACGAGCAGCACCGTCGCCGTGATGGTTTGTTGCCGGTCAGTTGCGAAGTGATTTACGGCCATGCCTGGGGGCCGCTTTCTCAGCAGTCCCGCTTTCATCATGAAGGTCCAGCGACGTTTCCGCTTGCACAGCTACGCCGGCGTCATCCGCCTTATTCGTAAAACGATGGATATCTTGCAAACGCTTTCCCAGTTGAAAGCGGATTCCTGCTGGAAACAGGAGAAAGATGACGATCCCATAACCCAGCAACCAGGGCAGGGATGCCTGGAAGACGAGTTCTTCACGCATCGGCGTACTGCCACGCAGCAAGGCCAGCAACATCGCGTACAGTATGCCGAGCGCGCCGTAGCCCAGATTGAACGCCAGCCCCTTGAAACTCAGGACAGTCGCCCGCTGGGCGGAATCAGTGATCGCGTTGAGATAGTGGCTGACCAGATAACCGGTCAAGAGCAGCACCGTATGAATCAACGCGACGGGAAGCAGGCCCAGTCCGAACGGTAGCACCAGGGCCGCGCCGGCCAGGCCAACCAGACAGAGCGTTGCGAGCAGGGCAAAATTCGAACGTGGGGAATGCCGGGTCAATGCGGGCGCCAGGCGGGCGATGCCGACGCCCAACAGGGCGATGCCAGCGCCAATCAGGCCGAAACTGGCTTCCGGCAAGCCAATGAGTCGGAAATAGGTGCTGTTCAGGGTGACGAACAGCCGGGCTAGATGATCGAACAACATGCCGCTGGCAATGACGATCCAGGCCAAGGGCGTGGCCAGAATCCAGCGACCGGCATCCAACGTTTTTCTCCAGGCGTGACCGACGGTGGTCAACAGGCGTGCGGACTGCGCGGGACGTTCACCCGGTTCGACCATACCCAGCGCCGCCCACCCAGCGCCGATGGCCGTCACCAAGGTCAAATAGAGCGGAAAACGCATCGTGGTGTGCGGATCCAGCGTTACCTTCCATCCGAACACGCCCAATAAGCGTTGCCAGGCTACGGCGTCATAAACGAACGCCCCGAGCGCCAGCGCCACAACGAACGCCAGCGAATTCCAGCGCATCAGCGTCGCCAGCACCTGTGGCCAATCGGCGGCTCGCCCCTGCGCTTTCAAGCTGTCATAGGCCAGCGCTTCATCCGCGCCGCTGGCCAATGCCTCGGCCAAGCCGCTCAGGATGCGGTTCAACAGGAATGCAGCGAAAACCCAATCGGGATGACCGAGCGGCACGAAGCACAGCAGGGCGATTTCCACCACCATCAGCACTCCGGCAGTGACCACGAGAGTTCGCCGCCCCACCACGTCCGCCAGCGCTCCAGAAGGAATTTCGCAACAAACGATTGTCGCGGCCCAGACCGCGTTCAACACGGCGAACTGGCCGACCGTCAGCCCGAAGTCGAGAAACAGGACGGCAAATACCGGGTAGTAGAAACGCACCCCGAACAGCAGGCGGAACGCCAAAAAGCGGCGAATGTTGGGAATGGCGAAAGGGGAGGCGTTCAAGCGCGGCGCGATCTCCAAATATTGCCTCAGCCAGGAGGACGGTAAAATGCCGCTGCGGCAAGTTTCAGCCATTGGACTGGCGTGGCATGATTTGCGATGTACTACTATTTACCGAGAATCGGCATTTAGAGCAATGAGAAGGAGAAAACGATCATTCCGCGAAAACGTAAAGCATTTTGTTGAGGGAAGGATTCTTCACTTGACATCATAAATGTAATCGATTACAAAATGAATCGTGAATAAACTCACACCACCTTGGAGATTATTATGAAAACGATTTCCAGATCCTGCATTCGTCTGGACGTCCGCGTTCAAAACAAGAATGAAGCGATTCAACAAGCCGGTCAATTACTGGCCGAGGCCGGCTATATCGAGCCGGCCTACATCGATAGCCTGCTGAAACGCGAGCAAGTTGCCAACACTTTCCTGGGCGGCGGCGTCGCCATTCCTCACGGGATGATCGAAGACCGTCACTTGATCCACCATACCGGCATTGCCATTCTGCAAGTCCCCAATGGCGTGGAATGGAATGAAGGCCAGAAAGCTTATCTGATCGTCGCCATCGCTGCGCAATCCGATGAACATATCGCATTGCTGCGCCGTCTGACCCGCCTGATGCAGCAACCCGAAGCGCTTGATACCTTGTTTCATGCGGAAAACCCGCTAGTGCTGATTGCCGCACTGGCCGATGCTGCGGAGGCCCCACCCGCCGAAGAAACGCCGGCTGCGCCCGCCTGGCCAGCGGATGCCGAAATCGAGTGGACGGTGGACTATCCCAACGGTTTGCACGCCCGTCCGGCGACGCGCTGGGTCGATACCGCCAAGCGCTTTTCCTGTGAACTGCGGATTTATAAGGGACACGAATTCGCTGACGCCAAAGCGTTGACCGAATTGCTGGCGCTGGGCATCACGTGCGGCGCTACCCTGCGGCTGGCGACCCGAGGCGCTGATGCCGAAAAGGCGCTGAACGCCCTGCACGAAACGGTGCGCAGTCTGTCCGCCGAGGAAAAAGCCGACGCTGAACGCGCGCGCCGCAATGCCCTGGCCGCCCGTAAGAGCGCCCCGGACTGGACGCCGACTGGGTCGCCGACCACCCTCTATGGCATCAGCGCCAGTCCGGGATTGGCGATTGGCAAATTGGTTCGCCATATCTCTCAGCGCTTCCAGATCAATGATCAGCCCGGCGATGTGGTGGCCGAGGGTGAAGCGCTGGAACAGGCTTTATTAGCGGTGCGCACCCAGCGCGAGGCGTTGGAAGCGCGCACCCGCCA
>JAGRHK010000153.1 GCA_020444985.1 Candidatus Competibacteraceae bacterium | reverse complement strand
TCCAGGGCCAGCAGCGCATCCGCCTGTTCCGGCGTCGTAGACCAGACAATGGAACACCGCCCATCGTGCAAGGGCAGGAACGCCAGTGGCCCGGTTGGCAGAAAGCGTTGCCAGGCGGTTGCCTGGTGCGGTTCAGCGGTGCGGACGTTACCCACTAACGCCTTCTGATCATAGCTCCAGCCACGGGTAGCGATGCCGGCCCGTTGCCGGACGCTGGATTGCGCGCCGTCCGCGCCGACCAGCAGACGAGTGGTGAATGTCCGTCCGTCGTTTAATTGCACCCGCCAACCCGGTTCGTTTAATGGTTCAGCAGTTTCCAGCACCGTTGGACAAAACAACTCGACTACCGGCAACTGCCGTGCCCGTTCGAGCAGGGCGTATTGGATCACCTGATTCTCAATGATCCAACCCAGTAACGGCTCGCCAAGGGTTGCACTGTCAAAATGAATGTGGCCGAAGCTGGTCGCATCCCAGACCCGCATATCGCGAAAAGGACTGACGCGCCAAGCGGTCATGCGCTCCCAGGCGCCCACCGCAGCGAAGATGCGTTGTGAGGCGCGGCTGATGGCGGAAACGCGCAAGTCCGGCTCTGCCTTCGGGCGGATACGCTCCAGAGGCGCGCCTTCCAGCAGCGCGATGCGCAAATCGGTTTCGCCCAGCGCGCAGGCCAACGCCGAGCCGACCATGCCGCCGCCGGCGATAATGAGATCGTAGTCCGTTTTGGGGTGACGCATGATGTTCTCTCACTCGGACAGCGCTAATCCGCGCGCCAGTTTCGACACTCGTCCATCCAGGCCCATGCTCTGCCGGGCAAAGAGGCGCTTGAGCGGCTCAACCCGATCAAACGCCTGCAAGCCAAGATTGCGGGCGATGCGCACCGGCGGCAACGGGTTCATAAACAACCGGTGCAAAGCATCGGTGAAGGCGATGGTTTGACGTTGGTCCCAGCGCCGCCAATCCGCGTAACGATTCAAGACTTTCAGGTCGCCGATGTCCTGGTTGGCAGGATGCGCATCGGCAACGACTTCCGCCAGTGCGGCTACATCACGGATGCCGAGATTGAAGCCTTGGCCGGCAAGGGGATGCAAGGTATGGGCAGCGTTACCGATGACGGCAACACGTTGACGGGCATGTTCCCTGGACTT
Source organism: Candidatus Competibacteraceae bacterium (assembly GCA_020444985.1). Classification (GTDB taxonomy): domain Bacteria; phylum Pseudomonadota; class Gammaproteobacteria; order Competibacterales; family Competibacteraceae; genus UBA2383. The sequence continues at coordinate 4,068 of JAGRHK010000153.1, read as the reverse complement.
CAGCAGAAACAATGGATAGGCCTGCCGTTGCCCGGCGCGTTGGAAGGGACCCAGCCGGTCGCCGAAACGCTTTTGCAGCAAAACCAGGAACGCGGCATCATCCAGCGCCATAACGCCCGGCGCGTCGGCATCATTGACCGTACAGACCACCGCACAGCGCTCCTCGCTCATCGGCAGCAGCGCGATGGGGCCATCCGAGGTAAACCGCTCATAGGCGACGTTGCGATGGGGCAAGGCCGGCGTGACGTTAGCGATGACCGCCTGTTGATCATATTCCCAGCGCAAGGCGGTAATGCCCAGTTGCTGACGCACCAGCGATTGCGCGCCGTCAGCAGCCACCAGCAGGCGGGTCCGCAGCGTCAGCGCTCGCTTATCGCCGTGATGGACGGTGACACAAGCCGCTTCCGGTTGCACGTCCACTGTTTGCAACCGGGCTGGACAGAGCAGTTCCACATTTTGCAAAGTGGGCAGTTTCGCCAACAGCGCCGCGCCGACCCGACGCGCTTCAGCGACATAACCCAGCGCCTCCACGCCTTCCTCACGACAGTCGAGATGGGCAAAACCGGGCGAACCGCGTTCGGAAACATGAATTTGGCGAATGGGGGTCGCCGTCGCAGCGAGCGGTTCCCATAAACCGAGGGTCTGGAAAATGCGCCGGGTCCCCTGCGCCAGGGCCAGCGTGCGGTCATCGTAACTGGGGTGCGCGCTAACGTTCAACGGTGCGGCTTCGACCACGCCGATGCGCAAACTCAGCCCATCCAGCGCACAGGCCAAGCTGGCGCCGACCAAGCCGCCGCCAATAATCAGCAGATCATAATCCAATCGAGTCATTGCAGGTTCAATTGCTTAGCTCACTGATAATACTTTGCAAAATTTCCTGCGCTGCCGCTGACAAATCCAGAAACTCAAGCCCTGCGTTATAACACTCCATATTTTCATCCTGATCGCTCCAAACAACCCGCGCCTCAAATTCCAGCTCCAATTTCCGGCCGCTTTCCAGCGCGGCGTCCAGCCGCAATGACATAATTTGGCCCACGGGGAGGATGTCGTGGCTGAGCAGCTTCAGGCCGCCCAAGCTGATGTCGATCACATCGCCAAGCAAACTTTCTTCTTCATAGACACATAGGTAAAAATCAGCAATGTACCGCTCGTACTGACGCCGGTTTTCTGCAGTCCAGTCATTCCCGATAGCCCATTCCTGCTCATTTTCTTGCTCTGTCATGGCTCAAATCTCCCGACAATTTCTATTCCGATGCGAAGCGCCTGGTGCAATCGCGCCATCGCATAGCCTTTGTATTATTGATTAAATCCAAGCGTTTTTGGATTCCCCTTCTATCACGCATTAGTTTTTGAAGGCCCCTTAATTCCGCATCAAAGCCTCGATCTCATCAATCTCTTTCGGTGCGGCGGCGGTCAACACTTCAGGTTCCCCTTCCGTCACCAGCACATCATCCTCGATGCGTACGCCAATGCGCTGCCAGCGCTTGTCGACCTCGGTTTCCAGATGAACGCCGAGTCGCGCCCAGCGTTCATCCGCAATCTGGCTGCCGACAGGAATGTATAGCCCCGGTTCAATCGTAGTGACCATGCCCGGCTCGAAAACCTGCCAGTCCTCACCGGTTTTATAACTGCCCACATCATGCACGTCCATGCCCAGCCAGTGCCCGGTGCGATGCATATAGAATTGTTTATATTGCTCCGCCTTGATTACTTCCTCAGCATCGCCTCGCAATAACCCCAGCGCGATCAATCCCTCGGTTAGAACCCGGACCGCGGCATCATGCGGCTCGTTGAAATGGCAACCGGGCCGAACTTTGTCGATCGCCGCTTTTTGCGCCGCCAGCACCAGTTCGTAAATCGCCCGCTGCTCCCCGGAAAAGCGTCCATTGACTGGAAACGTGCGGGTTATATCAGAGGCATAGCCGTCCAGTTCCGCACCGGCGTCGATCAACAGCACGTCACCGCCACATAATTCCGCACTATTTTCTGTGTAATGCAGGATGCAACTGTTCTCGCCGCCCGCCACAATAGGAGGGTAGGACCAACCCGCGCCGTGACGCAGGAAGGTATGAAAAAATTCGGCCTCGACTTCATACTCCATCAGGCCGGGTCGGCACATCTGCATGGCCCGACGGTGCGCCTCGCAGGCAATCCACGCCGATTCGCGCATCACGGCGATTTCCTCGACCTCTTTGCGACGCCGCATCGGATGGAGCAGATGCTCCAGCGCGATAAAAGTCACTGGCGCCTGTACGCCGGTGCGGGCCTTGGCGCGGGTCTGACGGATCCAGTCCATCACCCGTTCGTCAAAATCCGGACGATAACCGATAGCGTAATAGACGCGCTCTCGATTCTCCAGGAGCGGCAACAGAATTTCATCCAACTGCACAACAGGATGCGCGTGGTCCGCGCCATAGCGTTCCCGGGCGCCCTGGGGACCCGCGCGGCGGCCATGCCAGATTTCCATGTGTGGATCGCGCTCGCGGCAGAACAGCAGAAATTCCTGCGGCGCGCCTGGAATCAGCGCAGCGACCGCTTCCGGCTCCGGGAATCCGGTTAAATAGTAGAAATCACTGTCCTGCCGGTAGGGATAATAAACATCGCGATTGCGCGGCGCTTCTGGCGCAGCGGGCAACAGCGCGACCGAGTTTGGCCCCATCCGATCCATCAACGCGCGGCGACGACGGGCAAACACGGCAGCGGGAATAGTGCGAGCACGCATGGGCATCTCAGGCATCAAGCTTCAAGTTTCAGATTTCAGGTAAATGTGGGCGAAGAGGCGCATTCTGGGTATCTTGTCGGACCAGCATTAATCCAACCCGCAGATATTCAACAATCTCAGCGTAAGCATTCTCATCGGCTTCATTCTCTTCATCGGTATTGAAACCGACTTGGGCAATATCCGCGACATCTTTAAGAAATTCCTGACTTTCAGAATCCAGCCGATCGTTCCAACCGCTCTCGCCAAGGCCCAATCCATAAAGCAATCCCTGACACCAATTCCCCAATGCGCGAACCCGCTCGGACAAAGGCGCATCATCATCCGGCAACAGCGGAGTCACCGGCTCATCCAGGTTATCGATATAACCAGCGTTCTCATCAAACAGTGGCAAGAGCAGTTCATCCAGCATCTGAGGAAGTTCGCGGTCATCCGCCAGCGCTTCGCGCGCTTCGTACAACCACTGATCACGATCCAGGCTGGCATTCGTACATAACAAGCCACACAGCAATCCATGCAATTCAGCCGGATCGACCGGTTTTAGCAACTGGCTTAGCATCTCAAACTGGGATGCAGCATTTTGATCGGACATAGCGAAATTTCAGGGCCAGTAATATAGCGGTTTCAGACATCAGATTTCGGGCGCCAGGAGCTTAAATAGGGCATTGTTCCTGAAGGGGTCCGGCCTCCATCTAGCATAGAGTATATTTCATCCTATCATTGCCGGATCAGGTTCTAAACCCTCGAATTGACCACACGGGAACAATCGCTTTATAGTGTTCGTTATGGACAGTGAAAACCTTGAACAAAATACCGCGCCCTTTATGACCGAGGATTTCGATGATCCTTCCGGAACGGTGGTGACCGATTTGGCTATTCTTGCCGAACGGGTCGAACAACTGGTGCAACGATGCGAGCAACTGACGCAGGAAAATCAGGAATTGCGTCAACAAACAACCGTATTGCAAGCTGAACGCGATACCTTGCATGACAAGAACGAGCAATCCCGCGCCCGTATCGAAGCCATGATTGTGCGCCTGAGAGATCTGGAGCAAGCCCCGTGAACCAGGAAACCCATAGCGTCGTCGTTCAACTCATCGGATACGAATACCGGTTTGCCTGCCAACCGTCCGAGCGGGATGAATTGCTGGAAGCCGCACGCTATCTGAATGAACGGATGGGGGCGATTCGCAACCACGGCAAACATTTGAGCCTGGAGGCGATTGCCGTCATGACGGCCTTGAACCTCAGCCATGATTTACTTCAGCAACAACGCCATACGGCGGAAGCGGAAGCCATCATCAGCCGTCAGGTGCGGGATTTATTGCAAAAAGTTGACGCCGTGCTTT
>JAGRHK010000152.1 GCA_020444985.1 Candidatus Competibacteraceae bacterium | reverse complement strand
GGTCTGGTGGTCGTCGATGAGGAGCATCGTTTTGGCGTGCGGCATAAGGAGCGTTTGAAAGCCTTGCGCACCGAAGTTGACATTCTGACCCTGACCGCCACGCCAATCCCCCGGACGCTGAACATGGCTATGGCCGGGTTGCGCGAACTGTCGATCATTGCCACGCCGCCGGCGGGACGGTTAGCGGTCAAGACGTTTGTCGGTCAATGGAACCCGGCAACGATTCGCGAAGCCTGTCAGCGGGAATTGAAGCGCGGCGGGCAGATTTATTTCCTGCATAACGAAGTCGAGACCATCCAGCGCATGGCGGCGCAAATCGCCGGGTTGGCGCCACAGGCGCGGGTCGCCATTGCGCATGGCCAGATGCGCGAGCGGGAACTGGAACAGGTGATGCTGGATTTCTATCATCGCCGTTGCAATCTCCTGGTTTGCACCACGATCATTGAATCGGGCATCGACGTTCCCAGCGCCAACACGATTCTGATCAATCGGGCGGACAAGCTGGGGTTGGCGCAACTCCATCAGTTGCGCGGGCGAGTCGGACGTTCCCATCACCGGGCGTATGCCTATTTGATTGTGCCGCCCAAAACGGTGATGACCGCCGATGCGGTCAAGCGCATCGAAGCGATTGAATCACTGGAGGACCTGGGCGCCGGTTTTCTGCTTGCCAGCCACGACCTGGAGATTCGCGGCGCCGGGGAATTGCTGGGCGAAGCGCAGAGTGGTCAGATTCACGAAGTCGGTTTCAGCTTGTACATGGACCTGCTGGAGCGGGCGGTGCAGGCGCTGAAGGCCGGGCGAATCCCGGAGCTGGATCGGCCTCTCGATCACGGACCGGAAATCGATTTGCAGAGTCCGGCGCTGATTCCCGATGACTATCTCCCTGATGTCCACAGCCGGCTGATTTTGTATAAGCGCATTGCCAGCGCGCGCGACGATGGGGAGCTGCGTGAGCTGCAGGTTGAGATGATCGACCGTTTTGGCTTGTTGCCAGCGCCGATCAAGACCCTGTTTCGGGTGACTGGGCTGAAATTGCGGGCGTTGCCCATTGGGGTCAGAAAAATCGAAGCCGGACCCCGGGGCGGGCGGATCGTCTTCGGCCCGGAGCCAAAGGTGGATTCAGCCCGGTTGGTGGAATTGATCCAGCGGCAGTCCAGGGTTTACCAGCTTGATGGTCGGGATAAGTTGCGGTTCATCAAGGAACTGCCCGATGCCGAAGCGCGGGCGATGGAAGTGGAGCAGTTACTGGGCAGGATTAAACCAGCGCCTGCCCCTTAACGTCTGGAACCTGAGCCTGGAGCTTGGAGCCGGACTCCATGAAGCGCTAACAGCCCTTCCATTCCGGCTTGCGCTTGCCAATAAAGGCGTCAATTCCCTCGCGTGCATCCGCGCTGTCCAGATTGCTGGCCATGACTTCGGTGGCGCAGGCATAGGCCTCTTCCAGTCCCAGATTAAGCTGCCGGTAGAACAGCTCCTTGCCCATGCGGATCGCCAGCGGCGATTTGTTGATAATTGATTCAGCGAGTTGCCAAACAGCCGCATCGAGCTGTTCCAACGGAACCATCCGGTTGATCAGGCCTTGTTGCAAGGCGGTTGGCGCGTCGATGAAGTCGCCGGTCAGCAGCAGTTCCAGCGCCTGCTTGCGGCCCAGGTTCCGGCTCAGCGCGACGCCAGGGCTGGAACAGAACAAACCCACGTTGATGCCGGATGTGGCGAAACGGGCGTTATCGGACGCGACTGCCAGATCGCAGGCGGCGACCAGTTGGCAACCGGCGGCGGTGGCGATGCCATGAATGCGGGCGATGACGGGTTGCGGCAGGCGGTTAATGGTCAACATGGCCTGTCCACACTGGGTGAACAGGGCTTGATGGAACGCCCGGCTGTCCTGAGCGCGGATCTCTTTAAGGTCATGGCCTGCGCAGAAAGCGGGACCGCTGCCGGCGATCACTACGACCCGCACCGATTCGTCCGCAGCCACCGCATTCAGCGCCGCTTGCAAAGCGTCCAGCATGGCTTTTGACAAGGCGTTGTATTGTTTGGGTCGATTGAGAGTCAGCGTGGCGACGCCGGCTTCATCCTGGCGGAGCACAAGGGCGTCTTGAGAAGCAGAGGTTGCGGTCATGGCAGGGATTCTCCTGAAATGGATAAGCTTGGGCAGGAATCAGAGAGCTGTAGCGAATGAGCGAACTTCGCTACATTGTAGACAGAGTGTTTTATAATTGAATACCTCATCTTTTTCACTGTGTCCGAAACCGTGAGCCATTGTGATACGCCGATTGTCTATATTCTGGATGCCGAAGCTTCACTACGCGATACTCTGCGGCGACTGATGGAATCCGTGGGTCTCCATGCCCAGGCTTTTAGCGAAATTAATGCGTTCCTGACCGCCTATCAACCTGATCGGCCAGGTTGTCTGTTACTCGATATTCAGATTTCGGAGTGCGCTACGAGCAGCGCTCAACAGCTTTTTCGTAAGCATGATATTGATTTACCCGTGATTGTGACCGCCCCGCGCGGCGACGTAGCCACTGCGGTGACCGCCATGAAGTGGGGCGCGATGGATTTTCTGGAGAAACCCCTTAATGAACAGTGGTTACTGGACGGTGTCCATCATGCGGTAACCGAGGATCGGAACCGGCGGCGCACCCGAGCCTGGCGGCGGATGTTGCAGGATCGGTTTAAGACATTGACTCCGCGTGAACAGAATATCCTGCAACAAGTTGTCGATGGTTTATCCAATCGGGAGATTGCCGAACGGCTGGATCTCAGCCGCAAGACGGTGGAGGTGCATCGCGCCCGGGTCATGCAAAAGATGGAAGCGCGCACCTTGTCGCAATTGATCCAGATGGCGCTGGCGCTGGGGATTCTCAAGCTCTACGATAGGGATCAGTGAATATGTGTCTTATTTTAATTGCCTATCGTGGTCATCCCGGTTATGAACTGATGATCGCTGCGAATCGCGACGAATTCCACGAGCGGCCTACTGCGCCGCTGGGCTTTTGGGATGAAACGCCTCAGGTGCTGGCTGGGCGCGATCTTCAGGAGGGCGGAACGTGGATGGGAATCGCGGGCGCTGGCCGTTTTGCCGCAATTACCAATTATCGCGATCCTCGTCAGGTCAAATCAGGCGCGCCTTCGCGAGGTCGGCTGGTGCGGGATTTCCTGCAAGGTTCACAACCCGCCCGCGAGTATCTTGAACAGTTGCGGCCGGTCACTACGGACTACAACGGTTTTAACCTGTTGCTGGCCGATGAGACCGGTCTGTACTATCACACCAACCAGACCGGCGAGATTCGGACCTTGACTCCAGGCTGGTATGGCTTGAGTAATCATTTGCTGGATACGCCTTGGCCAAAGTTGCCGCGTGGTTTGTGTTTGTTGCGCGACCAAGTGGAGCGGTCGTCCAGCCCGACGCCGGATGATCTGTTGGAGGTGCTGACTGATCGCCAGGTTGCCCCGGACGCCGATCTGCCCCACACCGGAGTTCCGCTGGAATGGGAACGCTGGCTGTCGCCCATTTTTATTGATGCGCCCGGTTATGGCACCCGTTCTTCGACTGCGCTGTTGGTCCGCGATGGCGGCAAGGCGCATATCGTTGAAATCACTTGGGCCGATGCCAGCCGGCGCGAGTTTCAACTGGACTGGCGGGCATGATTCCACTTGTTTGCGCCAGTGATCATCCGCTATTCTTAAATCGCGCCCAGTGCTGGACCTTGCGATTCTCCTCGGTTTCCGTCGTTTTCGCCCCGATAGCTCAGATGGATAGAGCGCACCCCTCCTAAGGGTGAGGCCACAGGTTCGAATCCTGTTCGGGGCGCTCTCTTTTCAATCAGTTAGCCCAGACGCGCCAAGGGCGAATTAACGCCGTCGTGCGCCTGTCGTGCAAGATTGGTACGCCACTACTCAGAATTGAGTATGAGGACGTTCCACGCGCGCGAGGGTCTGACCGGGTTTGCTTCGTGTCGGCACCGTCATGAAGCGGACGTTCCACGCGCGCGAGGGTCTGACAGGCCAGCCCTACAGGCTACAAATACTCCGAATGGTGGAAGGGCTAAGCGGTAAGCCATCCTGTCCAGACAGTTGGGATTCCTGAAACAATATCTTGCTGATAGCAGCGTAGCTTTTGCCACCTTCCCGCAGTTGCCGGACCCTTTTCTTCCACAAAGTTTGATCTTCAGTGTCGAGCTTTGCGTAGATCAGCGGTTGGCTAGCCTCGACTAGCGGTTGACTAGTCTTGACTAGCGGTTGACTCGTTTCGCCTGTTGAAGTCGCCAGTAACTCCAATGCCTCGGTAATGACCGTTGCATACGACCTGCCGGTCGTTTTGGAGTACTGCTTGAGGACTTGAAAAGTGCTCGGTTTCAACTGCACGGCGATTTGATGATGGCGGTTCATGGGTTGCATGTCCTTGCCGCGAGCGGTGTGTTCAACGGTGTTCGCACGGGCTTGGTAAGGGGGTTCAGGCGTCGCCGCTAGGGGCGAACGCAGGAACGGGCGGATGTAGGCCATTTCAATATCGCGCCTTGCCTCTAGGCGTTCCGGCGCGCTTGTTAGGAGCGATTTTGGCGCGAGTCTGATGCTGGCGGCGCTGTTCTGGGGAAAGTGCGCGCCAGGCGCGATTCAGGGCCTTGGAAGGCGGTTGGCTGTTCATGATGCATCCTCGGGAAAGAGTTGGCGCGTACTACTGCCTGTTGCAACAGCAGGGAGCGCCATCCCGCTTCTTGGCGGTATCGGTCAAGGAGCGGCCTGCCCACAAATCCCCTGGGTCAAGATTTGTGAGCTTTATTCGTCGTTGCCGGAAGGGAGTAGTGACTGCGCATCCGGTTGCCCGTTGAAGTGTTGGTCTAGCTTGGCGCGGAGTTCCGGTAGGCATAACGCCACCAATGCGCAAAAAACCGCTTGTGAAACATACATTTTTGGATTTGCGTCGCTGGCCAGCATCTCCAGCGTACCGGGCTGGTCGTACTGTTCTAGGTGGGTTTGCAGGTTGCGCAGGGCTTTCTCAGTTTTGGGATGCGATTTCTTCATTGCAGTAAACCACTTAGGTAATGTTTGCTTTTCGGAATCCGCCAGCAGACGCGAGCCTTGCGGACCAGGTCGCGGGCGGGTTCCGGGAGGTCGTTTTCGATGATTCGGCGTGGCAGGTCTTTGGGATTTTCGCCCAGTTCACGAAAGATGGTCCCGGCCTGTTGCAAGTAGCGATTCCGGGCTTGGCGGCGTTCCTCGGCGGATTCGAGGAACCAGGAAAGCGCCAGATTCCAATCGGTTTCTCGGCCATCCTTCATCAGTCGAAAGGCCGTGAGCAGACGCTGGCG
>JAGRHK010000151.1 GCA_020444985.1 Candidatus Competibacteraceae bacterium | reverse complement strand
TTGGCAATATCTGGTCACCATCATTATTCTGTCATCGCTGGTGGGCGCGCTGTTCGGGCTGGCGCTCGTGCTGTTTCGCAAGCGGGATCGGCAAATTCCGATGCCCTTCGGTCCGTTTCTGGCGGCGGCCGGCTGGATTGCGCTGCTATGGGGCGGGCTGATCAACAGTGCCTATTTGCGCTGGCTGGGAGGCTAAAGGTGCTGGTCGTTGGTTTAACTGGCGGTATTGGCAGCGGTAAGACCGCAGTGAGCGACCGGTTCGCTCAACTCGGCGTTCCAGTCATTGATACCGACCTGATCGCCCGTGAACTGGTCGAACCTGGACAGCCGGCGCTTGCGGAAATTGCTGATGCATTCGGGATCGATTGTCTGGATGGCCAAGGTCGTCTTAATCGCGGCTGCTTGCGTGAAAAAGTATTTATAGACGACGCGGGGCGACGCAAACTCGAAGCAATCCTGCACCCGCGCATTCGCGCCGTCGCCAGGGAGAGGATTGCGGCGCTATCCGCGCCCTACTGCCTGCTGGTCATCCCCCTGTTGGCGGAGACCGGCATGACGGACCTGGTCAATCGGGTGTTGGTAGTTGATGCGCCTGAGGCCGAGCAAATCCGTCGAGTAATGGCTCGTGATCAGATTGAAGGCGTCCAGGCCCAGCGTATTCTGGCTGCGCAAGCTCGCCGCGACCAACGGTTGGCTATAGCCGATGACATATTGGAAAATTCCGGAGACTTGGCGGAGCTGGAATTGCCCATTGCTGAACTCCATCATCATTATTTGCGTCTGGCCGCCAACGGGCCTTTGTAAATTTGATCTGCTGGCGTCATGCGCATGGTTGGCGGTGACTGATCATCGTTTCTACGAGGCTTTTCTGTGTCCCAGTCCATTTGCTACGAGCAGCCACTGAATGAGCGCGCCCGCGCCTTGTTGCGATTGGAGTTTCTGTTCCAGCAAATCCATCATACGCTAACAGGCCCCTCGACTTGGGACAGTCGCGCGGCGCTACACGGTTTGTTCGATATTCTTGCCGTGACTGGGCGCAATGAATTCAAAAAGGAACTGCTCAAGGAACTGGAGCGACATGCGGTCACGCTCGGGCGATTGCAGCAGAGCCCAGGTATTAATGCGCTGACGCTATCCTCAATACTGACGGAAATCAGTCGCGTCATCAATGAGATACACCGTCCTAACACCTTGGCGCTGGACAGCGTGCGACGAAATGAATTTCTCGGCGCTATTCAGAACCGGATTCAAATTCCCGGCGGCACCTGCCGGTTCGACCTGCCCGCGCTGCATCACTGGCTCCAACAAGAACCGGAGGTGCGCCATCATAACCTGCAAGAGTGGTTGGCGCCGTTCATCCCCATGCGCGATGCGGTCTTTCTAATTTTGCGCCTGATTCGCGATAGTGCGACGCCCCACCCGGAAACAGCCATCCGAGGATTTTTTCAACGCGGTCTGGATGCGAATGCATCGAATCAGTTGATCCGGGTCTGGCTACCTTTCGGCGAGCCTCTTTTCCCAGAAATCAGTGGGGGACGCCACCGTTTCACAATCCATTTTCTGCAACAGCCTGATCCTCGCCACCGGGCCGCGCCTTGTGCGGACGATGTTGCGTTTGACTTGGCCTGCTGCGTAATTTGAGAGAAGGGATCGGGGATTAGGAATCGGGAATCAGGGCGGCGATGATGGGGATATCGGCGGCGGGAAAAGCAAATCTCTCCAGTTCCGTCGGTAACGCCCAAAGTAGCGGCTGACCTTCGCGACCTTGTGGTTTATTTCGCCAGATGATGACCCGCCACACATCCAGAAATACGCGCTTGTCAGAGTAGCGATGCCGTACATGCAGCCAAGGTTCAGCAGATTCCACCGAGACGCCGAGTTCTTCGTGCAGTTCGCGTTTCAACGCAGCAATCGCTGATTCGCCTTCTTCCACCTTGCCGCCTGGAAATTCCCATAATCCGCCCTGATGGACGTGAGCGGGTCGGCGGGTAATCAGCACAGCGCCCACGGCATTGATGAGAATGCCCACCACGACGTGAACCGCTTTCATGTTCGGTACTCGGCGTTGATGCGCACATAATCATAAGACAGGTCTGTGGTCCAAATCCGCGCCGTCGCCGCGCCGCGCCCAAGTTCAATGCGGATGGTGATGTCGGAACGCGCCATGACTTCTTGTCCACGCGCCTCGGTGTAACCAATGGCCCGTCCGCCCGCGCAGACGATACAGAGTTCATCCAGATGGATGACGATCCGCTCCAAATTGAGATTGGCTAAACCGGCCCGGCCGACCGCCGCCAGGATGCGTCCCCAGTTGGGATCGGAGGCGAAAAAAGCGGTTTTCACCAGCGGTGAATGGGCAATCGTGTAAGCCACTTGCCGACATTCGGCGGCATCTCGCCCACCTTCAACCTGGATGGTGATGAACTTGGTTGCGCCCTCACCGTCACGGATAATCGCTTGAGCCAATTCAATACACACTTCACGCACGGTGCGAGCAAAAAGATCACGATCCTCGCCTTCCAGGGGGATGTTTACCCCGGATTGGCCGGTTGCCAGCAGCACTAGAGCGTCATTCGTTGAAGTGTCGCCATCGACGGTGATAGCGTTGAAAGAATGGGCGACCGCCTCATGCAGCGTTTGCTGGAGCAATGCTTGATCGGCAACCGCGTCGGTAGCGACAAAAGCCAACATGGTCGCCATGTTCGGGCAGATCATGCCCGCGCCCTTGGCGATGCCGGTCACTGTTATGTCGCGTCCATGCAGATTGAACCGCCGTGATGCCCATTTGGGGCGGGTATCGGTGGTCATGATGCCATGCGCCGCGTCCGTCCAGCCATCCGGTCGCAGCGCTGCCAGCGCCGCCGGTAATCCGGCAACCACTCGTTCCAATGGCAATGGTTCGCCAATCACGCCTGTCGAAAAGGGCAGGACTTCCTCAAGCCGGCAACCTGCGCGTTTAGCCAGCGCCCGGCAGGTGGTTTCAGCGTCGGCTACGCCCTTGACGCCGGTGCCTGCATTGGCATTGCCAGTGTTAATGACCAGGTAACGAGGCGCAGCCTGATACAAATGCGCCTGAGCCACCGTGACCGGGGCAGCACAAAAGGCGTTTTGTGTAAACACGGCAGCCGCTCGGGTTCCAGCCGCTGCCTCGATGACCACCAGATCACGGCGGTCAGGATATTTAATACTCGCGCAGGCTGTACCCAAGCGAATGCCAGCGATCGCTAAAGGCTCCATAAAATCTCCCGGCCAAGAGGGATGTCGTTAGTCCAATTGCCCATGACAATGCTTGTACTTTTTCCCTGAACCACAGGGACAAGGTTCATTGCGTCCGATTTTGCGGCCATCGCGGACAAATGGCGTATGCGCAGCCTCCTCTTGTTGCTGGCGGATTTCGATGCCTGAATCGTCTTCGTCGCTTTCCGCCAAGGCTGAAGCCTCTGCATGAACAAAATGCATGGCGTCCGGCGCAGGTTGGCGCGGTTCGGGAATCGGCTCCGGTTCGGCCTGGAATTGCGCCCGGACGAGAAAGCTGACGGCCTCCTGGTGAATACGCTGCACCAAGGCCTGGAACATCTCGAAAGACTCGCGCTTATATTCCTGTTTGGGATTCTTCTGGGCGTAGCCGCGCAGGTGAATACCCTGACGCAAATAGTCCATCGCCGCCAAATGCTCGCGCCAATGGCTGTCCAGCACCTGCAACAACACGGCCTTCTCAAATTGCCGCATCCACGGTCCGCCAACCAGCGCTTCTTTCGCTGCATAGGCTTGTTCCAATTCGGCATGAATGCGTTCCCGCAAGGGTTCTTCATGCAGATCATGATCGGCATCCAGCCAGGCGCGGACCGGCAACTGCAAATCAAAGTCCCTGACCAGCGCCTCTTCCAGATCCTGGATACCCCACTGTTCTTCCAGACTTTGCGGTGGGATATGGTGATCAATCGTCTGTTTGAGCACATCGGCGCGCATCTCTTGCAAGGTTGCCGAGATGTCTTCTGCTTCCATTAATTCGTTGCGCCAGCGGTACATGACTTTGCGTTGGTCATTGGCGACGTCGTCGAATTCCAGCAGGTTTTTGCGAATATCGAAGTTATGCGCCTCGACCTTGCGCTGGGCATTTTCAATCGCTTTGGTCACCCAGGGATGTTCAATCGCCTCGTTCTTCTCCATCCCCAGCTTTTGCATCAGCCCGGCCACTCGATCCGAGGCGAAGATGCGCAACAGGTTGTCTTCCAGCGACAGGTAAAAGCGGGTCGATCCCGGATCGCCCTGGCGACCGGAGCGCCCACGCAATTGGTTGTCGATGCGTCGTGATTCATGACGTTCGGTGCCGATGACATGCAGACCGCCGGCGGCGACCACTTGTTCATGGCGTTGCTGCCAAGCCTGGCGGACGTCATCATGGGCCGACGGACTGGCCTCCAGGCCCAGCGCCTTGAGTTCGGCTTGCAAGTTGCCGCCCAGGACGATATCGGTGCCGCGCCCGGCCATATTGGTCGCAATCGTGACAGCGCCGGGTCGGCCAGCCTGCACAATGATTTCAGCTTCCCGTTCGTGCTGCTTGGCGTTAAGCACTTCATGGGGAATTTTTTCCTTGCTCAACAAATCCGCCAGCAATTCCGAAACTTCGATCGAAGTGGTGCCCACCAGAGTCGGCTGGCCACGTTTCTGGCAATCGCGGATGTCCTCCAACACCGCCTGATATTTTTCCTGCTGGGTGAGAAACACCAGATCCCCCATATCCTTGCGGATCATCGGCAGATGCGTAGGCACGACAATGACTTCCAAACCATAAATTTGCTGGAACTCGAAGGCTTCGGTATCCGCAGTGCCGGTCATGCCGGCCAGTTTACCGTACAGGCGGAAGTAGTTTTGAAAAGTGATCGAAGCCAGGGTCTGGTTTTCCGCCTGGATCGGCACGCCCTCCTTCGCTTCGATGGCCTGATGTAGGCCGTCCGACCAGCGCCGACCGGGCATGGTGCGCCCGGTGAATTCGTCAACAATGATCACTTCGCCATTGCGCACGATATATTCCACATCACGGTGGAAGAGGGAATGAGCGCGTAAGCAGGCGTTCAGATGGTGGAAGACGCCGAGATGGGCGGCGTCATACAGACTTTCGTTTTCACGGAGTAAGCCAGCTTCCAGCAGCAACTCCTCTACTTTCTGGTGGCCATCCTCGGTGAGATAGACCTGCTTGGCTTTCTCATCGACCGAATAGTCGCCCGGGCCATCTTCCTCTTGCTGGTGGGTGAGCGCTGGAATCAGCGTATCAATGCGCCGGTACATCTCGGAACTTTCTTCCGTCGGCCCGGAGAT
>JAGRHK010000150.1 GCA_020444985.1 Candidatus Competibacteraceae bacterium | reverse complement strand
CATCATCATGGTCGTGAACATGGAAATCGGCATGATCACGCCGCCGGTAGGGTTGAACCTGTTCGTCACTTCTGGCGTCACCGGTATGCCATTATGGGAGGTCGTGAAAGCGGCGTCACCGTGGTTGCTGGTGATGTTGACCTTCTTGATTCTTATTACCTATATCCCGCAAATCAGCCTGTTCTTGCCGCAGTTGCTGTTCTAGCCTGCAACCCCCTCCCCTGCAGGGGGAGGGCGGTAATGGAGGTTGAACGATGATTCAACTCCAGTACCGGACTGGACCGCTATCGATATGGACGAAGTTGGAGCGTGGATAATAGCCAACCCCACCCGCACCGAGCGAACGAGCCGCTCTATAGAGGTCGGATACGCGTCCGTCGGGTAAGCGGACATCCAGCGCCATGGCCTGTATATGATAGCTATTGCGCGCGACGCCCCGACGGCGCCTGGATAGCTGTCGATTCGTCACTGGCGAACGGTAAGCGCTGATGATGTGCAGCGGCGATCGCGATCTCAATTGCAACTGCAGGGCATAGAGCTGGTCCAGTACGTTGTAATCAAATGATTTGACCTGATCGTTGTGATGGTCGCGCAACGCCCAACTGATCTCCTTGAGCGACTGGCGAATGTAGCCTTCACGCGGGGTCCAGTACACTTGACGAAGCGCTTCGCCGGTATTGGCGTTGTAGAATGAAAGATAGCGTTCGCGGCGGGTCGCGGCTTCCAGCGGTCCTGATAGCAACGCCGAGGCGCCAAGGCCACCGACCGCCAATCTTAGAAATCTGCGACGGTCGACGCGTTCCGGCTGTATTTCCAGGGCATGATTCTGTTTTTCAGGGGCCGCATGATTATGCATTCTGTACTTCCCTCTGGTGATCATTCATTGGACTTTACTTCACTCTAACCAAATTGAGTTTTGTATGGCAAGAATCATACATGCCAAAATTTACTTGCTATAAAACGACAAAAAACTGCTCCGACTTTTGCATAACACACTTTGTCTCCTGAATGAAACAATTAACCTACGTATTTACTAGAGAATATGTCAAATAATCGATAAGTATTATCTTTTTGATTAAAAATGAAAATAAAAATGAACAATGTTATTTGTTTATTTGTTATTATTTAAGATAACTGTTTTTTGTATTTTTAATAAAATTATTAAAAATACAAAAAACAACAAACTGGGTCAAAAATTCGATGATTTTGAAAAATTAATGTCTACAAAAAATGAAAAATTTCCAGTGACGCCGGCGACCCGCTGGTTGCAAGCACAGGGAACGACCTTTAGTGGCCATCTCTATCCTTATCAAGATCATGGCGGAACCGCGCATAGCGCACAATGTCTTGGGATTGACGAGCACTGCGTCGTCAAAACCCTGATCATGCAAGATGAACGACGACAACCATTGATTGTGCTGATGCATGGCGACCGTCAGGTCTCCACCCGGGAGCTGGCCCGCCTGCTGGGCGTCAAGACCATCGCCCCCTGTGATCCTGCCTTTGCCCAGAAACAGAGCGGTTATCAAGTTGGCGGCACCTCACCATTCGGCGTGCGCAAGCCCATGCCGGTCTACATGGAAACGAGCATTCTCGATCTGCCGTTGATCTATCTGAACGGCGGTAAGCGGGGTTTTCTGATCGGCCTGGCCCCTGCCGAGGCGCAGCGCTTGCTGAACCCCACGTTGGTCAACGTGGCGATTGAGGACTGAATGATGCGTGAATCTGATTTTGTCGCCACGGCGCCCGCCGGCATTGAGCCGTTGTTGATGGCGGAACTGGCCGAATGGGGCGCGACGGATCTTAAGCCGGTGCGTAGCGGCATCCGCTTCCGGGGGTCGTTGGAAATCGCCTATCGCGCTTGCCTCTGGTCGCGCACTGCCAGCCGGGTGTTGCTGGTATTGACCGAACTGCCTGTTGCCAACGCCGAGGCGCTGTACGCCAGCATCCATGCATTACCTTGGGAGGACCATCTCCAACCGCAGGGTACGCTGAGCGTGGCGTTTACAGGCGCTTGTCCCGGTATTAGCCATAGCCACTATGGCGCACAGCGCGTCAAGGATGCAGTAGTTGATCGGTTCCGGGAACGCTGTGGACAGCGGCCCAGCGTGGATCGCCGGCAGCCGGATTTAAGCATCCATGTTCAGCTTCGTAACGGCCAGGCCATGATCAGTCTCGACCTGTCCGGCGACAGCTTGCATCGGCGCGGTTATCGCGAAGCCACAGTCATCGCGCCGCTCAAGGAAACTCTGGCGGCGGCCCTGCTGTTGAAGGCCGGTTGGCCGTCTATCGCTGCTGCCGGCGGTTCATTACTTGATCCGCTGTGCGGTTCTGGAACGCTGGCGATTGAAGCAGCTTGGATCGCCGGTGACCGCGCGCCGGGTCTGTTGCGCGAACATTGGGGGTTTAGCGGCTGGCTGGGGCACATTCCAGCGCTGTGGAACCGGTTGTTGGCCGAAGCCTGGGAACGGAGTGCAGCCGGTCAATCGCGCATCCCGCTGATTCTGGCCAGTGATCATGATCCCAAAGCCATCCGAGCGACTTTAGTGAACGCTAGCCGGGCTGGAATCGCCGAGCATCTACGGGTCGAGCGCCGGGAATTAATGGACATCGAACCGCCATTGGGATCGCCGGGCTTGCTGATCGCGAATGCGCCGTATGGCGAGCGCCTGGGTGAGCAGGGCGAACTGGCGGCGCTGTACGCCCAACTGGGCGATCGACTGAAAACACGCTTTACCGGTTGGCAGGCGGCTGTATTGACCGGTAATCCCGAACTGGGTAAACGCATGGGATTGCGCGCCGAGAAGGTGCATACGTTTCACAATGGGCCGCTGGAATGCCAATTACTGCGTTTCCAGGTCGAGGCCAAGTATTTCGTGAATCGGGAAGCTGCGGATCAACGAACGCGAACGCGCGTTTTGCAACAAGCGTTGGACAGCAGCGCGCAGGATTTCATCAATCGCCTGCGCAAGAATCTGCGCCATCTGAGACGCTGGGCCACGCGCGAGGGCGTGAGCTGCTACCGCTTGTATGATGCTGACCTGCCGGAGTACGCTGTAGCGATTGATCGTTACGAACAATGGCTACATGTCCAGGAATATGCGCCGCCGGCCTCCATCGATCCTGCCAGGGCGCAGGAACGCCTGGAGCAGATCATGGTTGCGTTGCCAGCGGTGCTGGAACTGCCGCCGGAGCAGGTGTTTCTCAAGGTCCGTCAGCGTCAGCGCGGCGCGAGCCAATACCAGAAACAGGGCGAACAGGGGCGCTTTTATCCGGTTCATGAAGGACCCGCGCAGTTTCTAGTCAACTTTACTGATTATCTTGACACCGGCCTGTTTCTCGACCATCGCATCACCCGGCGCCGGATCGGCGAACGGGCGAATGGACGGCGTTTTCTCAATCTGTTCGGCTATACGGGAACCGCTACGATTTACGCTGCGCTGGGCGGAGCGCTGCGCACGACAACCGTTGACTTGTCAGCGACTTACCTGGACTGGGCGCGGCAGAACCTGGATCTGAATGGGATACGCGGCCCCCGGCATGAACTGATCCAGGCGGATTGCCGAGAGTGGCTGGCGCACGCTAGGGAACGCTACGGTCTGATTTTTCTCGATCCGCCGACCTTTTCCAATTCCAAGCGCATGGAGGATAGCTTTGAGGTCCAGCGGGACCATGTAGCGTTGCTGCGTCAGGCTTTAAAGTTGCTGGCCCCTGATGGATTGCTGATCTTCTCAACCAATCATCGTCGGTTTCGGCTGGAACGCGATGCATTAACCGGCTGGCAAATCGAGGACTGGAGCCGGCAGACCTTGCCGCCGGACTTCGCGCGCAATCCCAGGATTCACCATTGTTACGTCTTCAAAGCTGAAGGTTGAAAGGCTGGCTGACTTTCTTGACCGTTGTGATACAGAGCATTTACAGCGCCGTAACCTGCACTTCAACGCTCAGGGTGGGCAGCGGTTGTCCTTTTGGCCTAATGAAACTGCCAGCGATGGGCGGCGCCATTTCCGGATGACGGGCTACTGCGACGGGAATATGCCGATTGCCGGTCAATTCGCCGGCAGTCGGATCAAACCCCTTCCAGCCGGGACCGGGTAAATACACCTCTGCCCAAGCATGGGTTGATGCGCTGCCCACTCCCAGTTCGGGAACATGGGAATAGCCGCTCACGAACCGGCTGGCCAGGCCGAGGAAACGGCAGGCTTCAATAAACAGTGTGGCGTAGTCGCGGCAGGAGCCGCTGCGACTGCTCAGGGTTTGCTCTGGCGATTGCACTCCGGGTTCTTCGCGAACCATATATTTGAATTCACTGACAATAAATCGATTCAACCGATCCAGAAGCACATAAGTCTCGATTTTTCCCGACAGCAGATTAAGTTTTCTGAGCCAGTCGCGCAGCGCCGACTGCTGATGGGCGTAGACCAGTTGTTGAAAAGGCGCCAGATCAACCTGTTCCTCCTTGCGGTACTCGAAGGGATAATCGACGGCGTAATCTTCGACGATAAAATCCAGAGGCGCTTCTTCGTAATGCTGAATCACGACTTCGCTATCAATGGCCAACCGTTGTGCGTTCTCCAGGAAACGGACCACTGCAACGGAATTATCGAAAACGTCCCGGTGCCACCGAACGCGATGGGCAGGGGAAATGTCCAGCTTAGAGGATTCAATACGGACATCATGCCCCTCGCGTGGGCGAATCAGTAACCGATGCGGTTGGAGCGTGACCGGGTTGGAGAATTCATAAATTGTCAGATGGTGGATTTTTAGACGTTGCATGTTTCGACGCCTCGCGGACTCAGTAGCTGGAGAACAGCTTAACATGATCCGATTAACATGATCCGGCAATCAATGCGTCAAAGCGGATGTACCTGAAATAGCGCTTAAACCGTTCTACTGCACGGAGCAGCCATCGTCCGATTGAGTCCAGGCCAAGGTCTGAATGTTGATCGCCAAGATGCTGCATTTTCTAATTCCCGACCTATTCTTTAGGAAATACCCGCACCCGCCCGGTCAAGTGGCCTCTCTCTTTGCCTGGTAGCGGGGCGGCGCCCCATCCATTCATAGACATGCGCAGGACCGTCCATGACGATCAAAAACTATAGTGATCCCGATCCGCAGGAAACCCAGGAATGGCTCGATGCCCTTGATGCCGTCCTCGATGCTGAGGGGCTGCAACGCACGCATCAGCTACTGGGTGAATTGCAAAGTAAAGCCCGCGCCGCTGGCGTCCACATGCCTTACAGCGCCAATACCCCATACTTCAACACCATCCCGGTGGACCAGGAGCAATACACGCCCGGCGATCCCGGCATGGAGTGGCGTATTCGCTCGCT
>JAGRHK010000014.1 GCA_020444985.1 Candidatus Competibacteraceae bacterium | reverse complement strand
TAATTAACCTTTTGATTAAAATAAAATGTTGTATAAAAACGACAGTAATATGTTGTGAAAATTACAGCATAGCGAGAGAATTCGTTTGCAGACGAAGAAGCTCCTGATCGCCCATAAACGAATTTTTTTATAAGAGGCCTTCAGGATTTCGAACTATTGGGACTTGTTTTGGCAGGCGATGGCGCATGTTGAAGCAGCACCGCGCGTTTCGGTACCGGGGATGGACTGTGAGCCAGTAGCATCCCGCCTTCGTCGATGCTGAATCGCGCGGTAGGGTACTGATCCTTCACTGCTTTCAAAACATTAAGGAAATCGCGTCGAAACTTGCGGACTTCCTGGTAGCCCTGCCCAAATTGCTGATGTAATTCAAGCCAGGGGACGAATTGGCCGCTTTTAGGGTCGACACGGTGCAGACGCTGCGCCAGCCAGCAATAAATGTCCAGTCCCATCGCAGAATGCGCCAGGGCGGCTACCGCCCGTTCATCCAGCGGAATAGCGTGTTCCTGGAGGCTGGCAAAGTAATCGGCGCTCAGCTTGATGCTTTTAGGCGACAGCACTCGCTCGCCCTCGAACTGCTCGACCCACAGATCCAGCGCGCTGACAATCTGGGTGTTGATCTGCACGGCGCGCGTTTCATTACGGCTCATGGAGAGCCGAATCAGCGCGGCGGAAAGGCGGGTGAGCTGCTCCTTGAATTTCGCGATCTCCTTGCCATTGGGCGCATAGCCTTGCAAGCTACGAATAAAGGCGCTCAGACTGGTGTCCATCTCGATCACCGGCGAACCGGTGCGCAGCGCTTCGGTATTCAGATGACAGAGGATCAAGCGGGCGGTTGCGCCAAAGGGCAGGCCCACAGGTACATACTGACCTTGGGGATCCTTGGCGCGTCCCGCTTCCAGAGAAAGGCGGACATTGCCCTGTTGACGCTCCCAGATCCGCACTTCCGTGCCGGGATCGCGGTAGGGCAACACGGTCTGGCACAACACCGTGTGTTGAAACAGCAATTCGTCGGGAATTCTGGCGTGGATCTCGGCGCTGCTTTTCAACATGCGCCGCCGAACCGGCGTTGTTTTGCTGCGACCTTCGGATTTGGCCTTCTGGGTTTCGGATTGCTGGCGGCGCTTCAGTTTTTCCAGCGCATCGTCAAATAAACTGCTCATATCAGGCCCTCGGTCGGCAGCGCCAGCCGATCAGTAGTACGGTGATGACGAACCATGCCCCATTGATGGGCGAGAATGCGCGTTCTCCGGCCCGGTTCGGATTGAATTTCCATATTTCATCTGGGCGTCGAGAACACGCTCTAGATGCGGGCGCGTTACGTCTTGATATTGCCTATTACCCAGCACATCGACAATGGCGTTAGCCATGCTGACATTATACGTCTTATTCTTTGAATGCCGTGGATTGTCACGGCCCGTCAAAATCCCTCCACCTCCTTATTTCAAGAGGGAGAGGTTCTGCGGTAGCGTCTCTTGCAATGTCATTCGGCATCATGGGAAAGGGTATGCGGTTCGCCATGGATTCCCCATCCGGCGCAGGTCTGGAAGGCGCTGTGGCCGGTCAAGATTGAACCGGTCCAACAAGTTCAGATTAAGCGGGTCAAATAGCGCAATCGGTGCAAGTATATTATAACTTATTAATCCATATTATTTTATGATTGGCATTTTTTGTGCAAAATCGCCAAATCAAAACGCGATCCAAACTACTTGGAGAAGACATTCCATGCCTACGCTCAATGATTACCATGACAGACTGACTGGCTTGAAAGAGAAATACATGCGGTATTGGGTGAATCCCTACAGCTCTGCTTATGCTGATGCGCACGAGCAATTTCACAAGACGCTGGATGATCAAAAAAAATACGATGCCATGAAGACAGAGTTGTTCATGATGGCGGTCACGTTGGGGATTGGGGCTGGCCTTGGTGCGTTATACGGAAAAACAGCTTTGAAAGCCGTGACTTTCGATAAGGCGCTCAACATTGTTTGCAACCGGAACATGAACCGCGTTTTCAACTTGATGCACACCGTCAGCAGCAGCCCTTCGGGCAGTTTCCTGGTCGGCGCGCTGTGGGACGAAGCCGCTAAAAAGGTGGGCGAAACGGTCAAAACCCAAGTGCAGGCGTTGATGACCTCGGTGCCGGTTAAAGACCAGACCATCACTAATCCAACCACCTTCCGTAACAGCCTCCAGAATTATCTTCTGGATTATGTGATTGCGGCTCGGGATACCTGCATCGCCTTGCAAGACAGCAAGCTGTCAGAAGGCGAGAAGCAAAAATTCGCCAATGCGATGTTTGATGCGCCTTTCTTCAAAAAAGCCCCCGCAACTGAGATGATTGGACCTCAGGACGTCGCTGCGAAAGATATTGAACTGTCGTTCTATATGGTTCTGCTCATGAACAGTGATCGGATTATGAAGACCACCTACTATGTGCGTGGCGCACATGAAGGCAAGCGGGTGTCTTATCGGCCAATCAACGTCCCGACCACAGACCCCAAATATCCTAAGCCGACCAGTTCCCACTCGCATGGACCTGGGTATATCGAAGATACCTTCGAGACCATCGATTACATTAGCCCCGGTTCAAAAGTCGCTAAACGGATCGACAAGCTTCATAAAGAGCGTTTCGGCAGCGAGTTTTTCAAGGACGCCACCTTTTTTTCCTGGGGTTTCGATGCGAATGAAATCAGGGCGGCGGAAAAGATGAATGAAAGAATTCAGTCGAAATACCTGTCGAAATTCTGATGCCGTTTCTTAGAGAGATGCTGACCCCTGAACTTTAAAGCATCTTATGGCGTTATTCTGTCGTTGCTTGAACCGTTGGATCGCGCGCGTCATTAGTCGCGCGGCCATTTGAAAATAACCGTTTAAGCCCTGCGCTCGCTTGCGGACGAGGAACGTAAACGGTTCTTTGCCACAGAACTGGAATCCATCAATGCTCCAGCGCATCGTTTTTTTGTATCAGCGACAGACGGTCGATAACCAGCACGGCGATAAAGCCGGCAACCATCAAACCGGCTGATAGTAACAGCGTACTATCAAGACTATCCGGTAGTTGTGGTGTTGATTCCAATAATCGCGGTTTCCCGCGCACTTCCACATAGACCCGATTCTGAAAGGGCCAGATCAACCACAGTGAGCCTATCAGAATGCCGGTAATCACCATGATCGTCCCCTGGCGATAAACGCGCAGCAGCCATTCCAGAAAGCGGCTGAACAGCGCCAAGCCGGTGGCTGCGCCCAAAGCAAAAGGGATGAGCACGGTCAGGCGGAAATGCCCGATGGCATCGAAGATATAGGCATACTTGCCCAGGATCAGCAAGATGAATGAACCGGAAATACCCGGTAGAATCATGGCGGTAATGGCCAGCGCGCCGCTTAGAAAGATGAACCAGGCATCATCCGGCGTGGTGGTTGGAACCAGGTTGACTACCAGCAACCCGAGGATCGTTCCAGCAATCAATTGCACCCAGCGCATCGCTGACCATTGCGGTATATGCCTGAGCAACACGACGATTGAGCCGACAATCAGACCGAAAAACAGGCCATAAACCAGTTCTGGGTTCGTCACCAGGTAGCTGGGCAAAGGCACGATCCGGGTGAAAAAAAGCAAGGCGGCGAAAATCCCGGCGACCAGCGGCAGCAAAAAATCAAAATGGGGATGAGCCAGCGCGCCCTTTACATCAAGGCGCAGCACCATTCGCAGCCAGACCAGATCGAACGAATTGATCGCTGCCAGCAGCCGGGGATAGATGCCCAGGATAAAAGCCATGGTGCCGCCGCTGACTCCGGGAATCACATCGGCGCTGCCCATGCAGAATCCCTTGGCCGCGATCATCGCGGTTTCCTTACTGATACGGATATTGAACTTCATGGATCGCCTGTGTTTTTATGCGGTTTTGTTGACGCTTGCTGCGCAGACAAGACGGTTTCGCCCAATGCTTCTTGAACACATCGAATACCGATGATGGTAGAAATTGGGATCTTGGAGGGGTGGGTTTGCTAGGAATTTAATATTCGACTTGGCTTTTCCCCCCCCCGCTCTCTGATGTAGAAAGCGAGGGAGAGGATGCGAGTCAGTGATTCAGCATGGTGGACCATGCCACCTTAGATTAAGGCGCATCCCGTTTCGGTTCGATAGCCTCTTGCGCCAGTTTATTTAACTCCTCGACGCTCGTGGCCTCATCGTAGATACCCGCGCCGACCCTGACGTCCGGTTGAAAGGACACTTCAGTTCTTTGTGTGTATGAGATCTTACGCGAGGCCTTGGCTTCGCCCGGCTTCGGCCACCAGTACTCGACCCAGCCGCCATCCGCTTTGTTGCTGGCCTCGCACAATTTCTGGAAAAGCAGGTTACCCTTGTCGTCCGCCATTTGCAGGATCGGTTTGCCGACCAGATCAGGGCGCAAGGGGTGAGCGATCATCTTGTTGTCCCGGCAGCTATAGACGAACACATAGCTGTCCTTCCACACCCAGCGCGCATTGTTGTTAAAGTCCGGGAAACCGGCCTGACCCTTGTCATGCAGGTACTTGGCCGCCTCATGCACCTTGGCGACCACCTCCTCTGCGGTGGCGTTGTCAGGACCCATGGCGCCAACCCAAGCGGGCGCGGCGCTCAGCATGAGCGCCAGACTGGCGGAACCCATCATTGTTATTCGCATCTTGAAGATCCTCTTAAATTTGTTGATTGGAGCAATAGACCCGCATGGAAGCTCAGGATACCCAAGGCTTGCCCGCAGGCAGGATTTCCTTGCCATAAAGTTCGTTCAAAATGATCCGCGCCATCATGTACCAAGCAGCCAGCGCGCAGATCATCAGTTCATAGCCGGCCACCACGGTCATGCCGGGATAGCCGAAGTGCGCCAGATCGAGCAGGATGAAACCGATCAACAGGGTGGTGAAGGTGAAAGCCATTGCGCCATGAATGCGCAACGAACCGACCCACAAAATCGCGGTGAACAACGTCCAGGCGACCAGGAACCAGCCAACGTCGGTGGTGCTGGCTTTGAACAGGTCATACTTGTTGCCAAGCAACATCAGACACAGGGCAATCCAGAACGCGCCGTAGGAAGTGAAAGCGCAATAGCCGAAATTATTGCCAGTTTTCATCTCCTGGAGGCCGGCAATCAATTGCGCCATTCCGCCAAACATCAATCCTACCCAGACCACCGGACCGATGCTGGGCATCCAGCCGACATTGTGAAACTGTAGCACCAAGGTGGTCAAACCGAATCCAGCCAGCCCCACCACTGCTGGATTACCAAGTTTTATCTCAGACATACTTTAATTCTCTCTCTTGGATTGTTTTACGACCTGCCGCGCGAGCATGAAAGATCGCCTTATAAACGGCATTCTTACTATAGCACTGTCGTGGCTTTATCATCGATGCGTAGCGTTCCCGTCACTTTCTGCAGCATTGAATCGTGGCCCGCCATCGGTCGGTAATTCCAACAGCGCCGGTTGCGGTTCTCCATCGGGCGTGGCGCTGAACCGGGTGCGCGGCAGGCATTGCGGATAACGGGTTTGCAGGAACGTTATGAATCGCTCGCGCACCAGACAGCGCAACTCCCAGGCAATTGAGGCATCGGGCGCGCTCATTAACGCGCGCAGGGTGACGGTGCGATCCGTCGTATCGGTGACCTGCAAACCCCAGGTGCGGCCATCCCACAAACCGGATTCGTCAAGAATGCGTTTGAGTTCCTGGCGACCGTCCTCGACCGGAAAGGTATAGTCCACGTAAAAAAATGCCGTGCCCAGCAACTCGGCGTTGGCCCACGTCCAATTTTGAAACGGTTTGGTATTGAAATAATTCAGCGGTACGATCAACCGTCGGTCATCCCAGATATGCACCACGACATGCGTCGCATTAATTTCCGCAATACGGCCCCACTCGCCCTCCACAATCACCGTATCTTCAATACGGATCGGTTGCGTCAGGCCAATCTGGATACCGGCGATCAGATTTTCCAAAAAAGGCCGCGCCGCCACGCCGATCACCAGCCCCGCGACGCCCGCTGAGGCGAGCAGACCCGCACCCAGTTCCCTGATCTTCGGGAACGTCATCATCATGACCGCCAAGGCCAGCACCTGCACGATGATCACCACGATGCGCCGTACCATCTGGAACTGGGTGCGGATGCGGCGTGCGCCCAGGCTGTCCTTGATGTTGACCAGATAATGCTGATGCATGACTTCCTCGGCCACCGAGGTCAGGCGCACTAACAGCCAGCCGATCGCTGCGATATTGAGCAGAATTAACGCATGATGCACACGATCCGTGAATTGTTGTGGCAACTCCAGGGTGGGCAGCAGCAACTGTGTGGCGATCACTGGCGCCAGTAGCCCGATGGGCTGTCGTAAGTGGCGAATCAGGGCGCTGCTAAACGCGCTTTGCGTCTGCTCCACGAGCCAACCAACCAGAACCAACAGCCCTTGGTAGCTCAGAAGCGTCAACACGATGGCCGTCAATATCGGCTCCCAAGCCACTGAAGTCCAGAAAATAAAGAGATAGCCCTGTGTGCTGTACACATCGAACAGAATAGCGCTGGCGGTCAACGCCAACAGCCAGCGCAAGATTCGGTTCAGGGGCGCCAGAATCTCTTGTGTCCACAACAGGCCATAGTTGCTGCGGGAGATTGCCTGGTTTTTCAGCAAAACAATCAATTCATCAACCAGGCTACGCACCAACAGCCAGACTAGCCAAACGCTCACCAGCACCAGCAGTCGCCAGACAATCAGCCGAGCCAGGTTGAGATAACCCGCCAGGCTGAGCAGCGCCGCCGCCGCCATCGCCAGGGGCAACAACAGGGTCAACAGGCGTATGACGCTCAGCCAGAGTTGACCGGCAAAGCGTTCCGCCAGCACCTCCAACAACAGGTGGCGTACCCGAAGTACGGGATAGCAGACGATCAGCCAATAAAAGAGAAAAACCTGATCTGCGACCCGGACGGCCGGTCGAGGCAACTCGCTGACATGAGCCAGGATCACCAACGCGCTCAGGATACCGCCGCCCAGCAGAGTCCAGAACACCCATCGGTAAAGGCGCGGCCTGCGTTGCGTAGCAGGGAGTTCTGGCGCAGCAAGTAGCAGCCAGGCGAGATCAAGCGGCGTTTTAATGCTGACCCAGAACAATACCAGGGTCAGGAGAATGGTCAGTCCGGGTTGCGTGACTTCCAGTAGCCAGAGGCCCAGCGCCAATGCGCCCGCCAAAGCAATGCCCCACAGATTTCTGCGCAGGAGGCGCACGACCATCCGAATCAGTTTGTTGGCGAAACTGCTGTCCTGATGGGTGATCTGGTTTTCCAGAATCCGCGCCAGGTATTGACGACTCAGCCCTGCCAGCGTGGCCAACGCCAGGGTCAGCGCGACGATCATGAACCATTGTTCGATACTGGCCTTGTGCATGGCGGTTAAAGTGGATGCAGCGCTCAGCCAGATTTGATTAAGAAGGATGCGCGGCGCTTTGCTCAGTTCCACGACCGTGTTGGGCCACTGTTCTGGGGTGAACAGGAAAAAGGACTCACGCGCCAGCAAATCCTGGCGCGTGCGTTGTTCATGAACGGTTTCCAGCCGTTCCCGCAAACGATTTAGTCGGTCGCTTTGCCTTTGTAACTGGTTCTGGCGTTTAAGGAACTCCTGGTTTAAATCAGTCAGCAGTTGCTGGGTTTCCTTGTTCGAGCGCTGGTCGCTGACACTACCGCCTTCAAGTTGTAGCGCCTGTTGTTGCTGCTTGAGCAGGGCGAGACGTCCCTCGATCAGTTTGCTGCTTTCCCGCAGCTCGCCACGCAGCAGGGTCAGTTGACGGAGCCCTTCCTGCAAACGTTGCGCATCGCTATTCTGGGTATCGGCGATCTCTTCCCAGTTAGCCAGTTCGTCGCTGATCGCAGCCATGCGATTGTCCCAGTGCAGCAGTTTGGCGCGATCTTCAGCAGTCTGAACGCCCGTTTCCAGGGCAAGACGCTGCGCGTCGTCCATTCTTTCGTGATCGTGCTGTAGGCGGGTCCGCAATTCCTCGGCTTTGCTGAGTTGCGCCTGTTGCTCTTGCTTCAAATGGGCAGCGCGATCCTGGCGGGCTTGCTCTCGTCCCTGGACTTGCTGTTGCAAATACAGCTCTTCCAGGCGGGCGCGCCAGTTTGTCACCAATGGCTGGCGTTGTTTTAGCAAAGCCAGCCATTCCTGCAGGGCTTGAAGATTCTGTTGTTCGAGTTCAAGGTCCGCGCGGCGCTGCTCCAACTGATAACTTGTTTGTGCGAGTTGCTCGGTTCGATTGTCGGTCGTCGTACTGGCGACTTTGGCGGGATTCTTCAGCAACTGCTCTTGAGCCGCCAATTCTTCAATTGACTTTTTCAGGGCGCTGATCTGCCGCTGCGCGTTATCGATGCCCGTCTGAACATGTTCCTGTTCGAGATTGAGGGTGGTGTGGTCAAGTCGGGCCTGCTCAAGCATGGCCGCTGTCACATTCTCGCTTTGCAGAGCTTGTAATCGAGCCGGTTGCTCAGTCTTGCGCTGGGCAATGTCCTGCTGCAATTGCTCAATGTTCGCCTGCTGCTCAGCCAGGGTCTGGCGCAGAGTATTCCGTCGTGTGATGGCTTTCTCTGGATCGGCGCTTAATGGCAACAAGGTCAGAGCGTCTTGCGCTCGTACCGCGTTCGCGCCTGTCATCAACAGCAAGAGCAGCCACGTCAGCAGTAGCATCCATAAAAATGGATGGTTTTTATGGTAAAGATTCAAATAAGGCATGATTTGCAGGGTCATCAACTCACAGAGCCTTAAACTTCACTTGAGCCGTTCGGAGAATCTGATGGCTGCAAGGTTCAAATCGACATCAAGATCATTGCCGCGATCCTTGTTGTTGATGGTATAGAAGAAATTGTGCGACATCAAAGATCATAATCTGATATGATGTTATTTATTAATAACATGTAAGCAGAAGACGCCAGGAAAAATGCTAAGAGAAGAAGTTTTTCCCAGACCGCTGGTGATGGTTGACACCGCGTTATTTACGATCCTGAATAAACGTTTATGTCTGATTCTGGCGCGGCGCAAAGAACTGCCCTTTCAAGGTGAACTCGCGTTACCCGGCGGGTTCGTGCATGTTCAGGAAGATGGCGATGCGGAAGATGCGGCGCAGCGGGTCATTCGCAGCAAGATTGGTTGTGACGCGCCCTATCTTGAGCAGCTTTACACCTTTTCCGGCAAGCAGCGCGATCCCCGAGGTTGGTCGGTGAGCGTCGCTTACTACGCACTGGTTCCGGCGGCCCTGCTGGATCATAGCCAGGCCGCTGAAATTTTTCCGGTGGACAGTTTGTCGGCATTGCCTTTTGACCACGACCAGATTGTCGCTAAAGCCGTGGAGCGCCTGCGCAGCAAAGCCACTTATTCCTCACTGCCCGCTTTCCTCCTGCCGGAAGAGTTTACTCTGAATGATTTGCACTGCATTTATCAACAAACCCAGGGCGTCATTCTCGATAAGGCTTCGTTCCGCCATAAGATCCTGGAGCAGGATATTATCGAAGCCATCCTTGGCCGATTTCGCACCGGTGCGCATCGACCGGCGCAGCTTTACCGGTTGAGCCGGCGGGCGCTGACTCCTTTTGAGCGAAAAATTTAGGAAAAGGCCGGGTATGAAGCAATGGACCGAATTTCACTATCCTACCGCACTGCTGGCGTGTTCAGGCTTGATTTTCGGTACCCAAGCTGCTTTTGCGCAAAGTCCACGAATCCTTGATGGAAGGACTGCGCAAGAAACCCAGAGCGTAACCACAGTAGAAACCGGGCCAGCTCGTCTTCGCAGCCTGCGCGGGCGGCATAGCCGGAACCCCCTTGCGGTTCTTGCTCAATGGGAGCAATTGGCTGCTCAAGATGACCCAAACGCTTATATCGAATTCATGCCCGCCCGCCAGTATGCCGGCGACTTCATTTTTCAGTTACCCAATACATGGCCGTCTGAAGCGCTCGGCAGTCTCAAGCTGGAAGCCAACTATCGCGGACCGTCCCGACCGGAACAGCGCTGGTACTGGCAAATCTATCATTTTTGTAATAATGATTGGACGACGGTCGGTGACAACGCATTGGCTGCCCGTGATCAATGGACGCGAATGAGCCTGAATATCGAAGCGCGTGAATGCGCTGTCGATCCTAAAAATCGCGTGCGCGTGCGCTACCGAACTAATGCTCACACGCACAGTAGCGCTCTGGACGCTCTCGTGATTCGCTACGATATGGAAACGATCTCGCCGCCGCTTAAGGGCGAGTGGTGGCAGCCTCGTCCTGGCGTCCGTTGGCAATGGCAGCTCACGCAGTCCATTGACACCAGTTTCGATGTCGAGATGTATGACATCGACTTGTTCGATACGCCACAGGCAACGATCGACGAACTACATGCGGCAAACCGCGTCGTGATCTGCTATTTCAGCGCGGGCAGCCATGAGGATTGGCGGCCTGACGCCAACCGTTTTCCAAGCAGCGTTTTAGGTCGGACGCTGGATGGCTGGCCCGGAGAAAAATGGCTTGATATCAGCAACATCGACATTCTGATTCCCATCATGGAAGCCCGTTTGGATCTGGCTGTCAGCAAAGGTTGTGATGGCGTGGAACCCGACAATGTTGACGGTTACAGCAACAACACCGGCTTTACGCTCAGCGATCAGGATCAGATCGCCTATAACCGCTGGCTGGCCAGCGCTGCGCATATGCGTGGACTTTCCATTGGCCTGAAGAACGATCTGGAGCAAGTGCGCGATCTCTTTGAAGACTTCGATTGGGCGCTCAATGAAGAATGTTTTGAATATGATGAGTGCGCCATGCTCATCCCATTCATCACGGCCGGCAAGGCGGTTTTTGGGGTCGAGTATCGGGGTAATCCGGAGGTCTTCTGTCCGAAAATCAATGCTATGAATTTTGATTGGCTCAAGAAACGACCGGATGTGGATGCCTGGCGGGTCAGTTGCCGATAAGTGGCCTGGATCGACCCGCCGGGATCGCTTGGCGAATATTTAGTCGCGGACCCGTTGCCACAAGGTAGCGTGCGTCACAATGTACTGATATTTGCGGGCATGTTCGCGAATGACCAGGGGGATCTCAGCTTCCCGCAGCAACTTGAAGCCTTCTGCGGTTAAAAATGCGCCGAGCGCTGCCGCGCTGGTTACGGCTTGTCCATGCGGCGCTTGGCCGCCCAGCCAAGCTTCCGGCGGAGTGAACGCCTCCAGCCAACTGTAGGGCGAGAAAATCGCCAGCAGGCCGCCTGGTTTAACCAGTCCCATTGGACCGCCCAAGCGCCCGAGCAACGCCTTGGGACTCGGTAATCGACACAGCAGATTGGCCATGAGCACCGCATCGAAGTCCTGCAATTCGGCTGGCAGCGCACACGCATCCGCCTGCCGGAAAGTCACCCGGTTGCGATCGATTGCCGGACTGACCATCGCCGTCAGCGGTGCGCCCAACTGACCTTCATCCTTGCGAAAATAGCTCAGTTCTCCCTGGTGACACAGCACATCCGCAGCGTCAATAAACGCGCGACTCAGATCGACGCCCACCACCCGTTGATAAACGCGCGCCAATTCAAAACTCGCGCGACCCACCGCACAGCCGATATCCAGCGCTTTGTCCGTGGGCGTTCCGTACTCGCGGGCTGCGTCATTCAGCCATTGGGCGCAGCGCACAGGAAATTCCACGGCATCCGTCGGTCCGAAGGCATAAGGCATCTGCTCGCGCGGCGCGCCATAGTGCAGCAGCAGGTATTCATTGAGAATTTGCGGATCTTCATAAACCTGCCCCGGTGAGCCGACCCGGTCGAGTTTTATCGCTTCGCCATCTCCTGCGCTGCGCACCAGGCGAAAACCGGCGTGTTGGAAGAAGTGCGCACGGAAATGGAAGCGTGACCAGATGCTTGCTTCATCGCCGGTCGATGCCCAAGACCCTCCCAGAATCATTTGATGCTGGCCGTCATAGCAGGGCGTACTGAAATCGTCGTAGTAGGGATGCACTCGGGCGCCCGGCAAGGGGTTGAAGTGATCCTCCAGCCATTGCCAGACATTGCCAAATACGTCGTGGAAGCCAGCGGCGCTCGGACGACCGGCCTGGACCGGGCTGGAAGAACTGCAAGCGAGATTCAGGTTCCAACCCCATTCCTGTATTAAAGCAGCGCCATCGCAGCACATCACCGGATCGGCGACAACGCCAAGCGTGGCGGCCTGTCGCTGCGGATCAGCGCGCAAGGTTTGATGTTCTGCTTCGCTGAGTAAGCGATAAGGAACGCCGTCCTGCTCAGTGCGCCATGCGCAATAAGCCTTGGCTTCGTGATAATTCACCTCAACCGGCCAATCCCAGGGCAGATCGATGCTCTCGAAGAGCGTGCGCAGCCGGTAGCGGTGCAAACCGGCAGGACCGTCAGGCATCCAGAACGTCGGCTGTTTGAGGTTGCGAAACGCGCGCCATTCCCAGCCGACGTCCGACCAGTAGCGGGGTTCCCGGTAGCCGCCGGCGACCACAAAGGTATGAAATTCGCCATTGCTGATTAAATAGCGAC
>JAGRHK010000149.1 GCA_020444985.1 Candidatus Competibacteraceae bacterium | reverse complement strand
CTTCGGAGGTAAAGCGCTATCTAAATATAATTTATTAATTTTTATATAAATTAATAAATATGAGTCTTTGGATTTTGCAGCAGAAGGTCGCCGCGTCATACCTCTGAAGAGGTAGTCCAAAAAAAACGGAATCAGAGGGTAATATCAGTGTGGTAATTGATGCTCAAACCGCAGTAACCGGCCTGATTTTGGCCGGTGGGCGTGCTGAACGGATGGGTGGAAGAGACAAAGGCTTGTTGTTACTGGCGGGTGAACCGTTGATTGCCCACAGCATTCGCTGCCTGCGACCTCAGGTGTCTGAATTGCTGATCAGCGCAAATCGTCATCAAAATATCTATCAGACGTTTGGCTACCGGGTGGTCAGCGATCATCCCGAGTTGCGGTTTCGAGGACCGCTGGCCGGGATACTGGCGGCGATGATGGTCGCTCAGACGCCCTATTTATTGACTGCGCCCTGTGATGCGCCCTTATTGCCGCTGGATTATGCCCGGCGCATGTGCGCGGCGCTGGAACAGGATCCGGCAGCGGTCAGCGTGGTGGTCACCGCAGACTGTTGGCAGCCGGTATTTGCGTTGTTGCCGGTGGCCTTGCGCGATGATTTAGCTGATTGGTTGACCACCGGTCAGGGCGGTGTCGGTCGCTGGCTGCAACGGCATCAGCCCGCGCTGGTCGCGTTTCCAGACCGGTCGACCCTGTTCAGGAATCTCAATACGCCCGAGGATCTGGCGCAACTGGAGGTCGATTTCAGTTGCCGAAGGGCCGAATACTGTGATGATGTGGGAACACGGGCGCACTGATCTGGAGGAATTTTTATCGACATCAACCCGGCTTTAGCTCGTGTCGGACCGCCCAGACCGCCGCTTCGACTCGCGAATTCAGTTGCAATTTTTGCAGCAGATGCTTCACATGCACTTTCACGGTGCCTTCAGTAATTTTTAATTGACGGGCAATCCGCTTGTTACTGTAACCGACCGTGATGAAGGTCAGAATTTCCCGCTCCCGCTCGGTCAGGCGAGTGTCGTCTATTGTTTTCGTTTGCGTCTCATGGCGCAGGGCATCCGCCAGAATTGTCGCTACCCGCTCCCCAAGGGCGATTTGCCCTTGAGCGGCAGTTTTCAAACAGTGCAATACGTCCTCGGGTTCCATGTCCTTGAGCAAATAGCCGTCCGCGCCTCTTTGCAGCGCGGTGATCACATCTTCTTCACCACTGGAAACGGTGAGAATGATCACTCGGCTGTCCAGATCAGCGGCCTTGATCGCGGTGAGCGTCTCCAGACCGCTGAGACCGCGCATGTTCAAATCCAGCAGGATCAGATCCGGACGTTCCCGCAGCGCCAGCTCCAATCCACGCTGACCATCGCCGGCCTCGCCGATCAATCGCAATGAAGGGTCCATCGCGATCAGTTGTACGATTCCCTTGCGCATCAGAGGATGATCGTCGATGACCAGAATGGTTTGCGCCTCATCCGGCATGGTCAATCCCCAGGAGCGATAGGCTGGGCAGGCGTATGTCGCTGGTCGGTTGGAAGCGCAATCGCACTCGCACGCCCTGGCCGGGTCGAGAATGGATATCCAGTATGCCGTTCAGGTATTTGGCGCGCTCGCGCATGATGGAAAAGCCAAAATGATCGTCCCGTTCCATGTGATCGGGTAGCCCTGCGCCGTCATCGATCACTTCGATGACGGCTTGGCTGGGGTTGGCGCCATCCAGCCGAATCCGCAATTGACGCGCGCGCGCGTGCTTGATCGCGTTGTTTAAAGCCTCGCGAACAATTTGCAGCACATGAATCTGTTCGTTGGGATTCAGCTCGCGGTTCCAACCGACCGAATCGAGTTCGACCGGCAGCCTGCTTCGGCGGCTGAACTCGCGCGCGACCTCGCGCAAACTGTCTTCCAAGCGCGGATGTTCGATCTTCAGGCGGAAGGTTGCAATCAGTTCGCGGAGTTCGCGATAGGCATCGTTCAGACCTTCGCGCAGTTCGGTGATGATATCGCGGGTTTCCAGAGTCAATTCTGTGTTGCTTACTGAGGCGTAGAGGCGAGTGACCTGAATTTTCAAATAGGACAGCGTTTGCGCCAGTGAATCGTGCAGATCGCGGGCCATGGCATTACGCTCTTCCAGCAATGCCAACCGGCGACGGTGTTCGACCTGTTGGTTGGCTTGCAGGGTCGTGGCGATATGGCGCGCAACGGCTTCCAGCAACGGCAATAGCCAAGCGGCGACCGAATCCCGCTCGGGGTTGCGGACGATCAACACCCCAAATTGCTGTTGTTGATCCCGGATGGGGATGGAAAAAGTTGCGTAATCGGTGGTCAACGGATGTGTCGCGCCATCGCCCAGACAGGCTTCACAATGAGGGCGTTCGCAGAAGGGTGGCGCTTTTTCGGCATGCGTGCCCGCAGTAAACACCCGGGTTGCCTGGCGCTTGGTGGGATCAATCAGACACAGGCGCACCGAATCCAGGGCTGTAAATTTCTCAATTTCCGCCAGCAACGCCTGATAAGTGGTGGCGTCGCTCAGCGTCGATTCGCTGAGCCGGCGCGTGGTGTGGTACAGCAGATCCAGCGAGCGGTTGCTGACCCGTAGCGCTTGCGTTTGCGCTTCGACCCGCGCTTCGAGGTTGGCGTACAGCGTCGACAAATCCGCCGCCATCAAATTAAAGGCTTGACCGAGGACGCCTAATTCATCGTTGCCGGTATGTTGCGCCCGCACGGATAGATCGCCATGCCGCGCCCGATGCGCCAGTTTCACCAAATCGCGCAGCCGCGTCACTACCCCAGTGTGCAGTTGATGCATGGCGATCAACACCAGCGCTAAAGTCATAAACAGAGCCAAGCCCTGCACGAGCCGCAGCAGGCGAATTTTGGCTTCGGTCGTCTCCTCCAGCAGTTTTACAAAGGTGTCGATTTTAATGACAAAATCATCCACTTCTCGCAGATAGGCCGCCGGATTCGCTGTCGCGATGGCGATTTCTAAAACCGGCTGCAACGTCCCTTGCCAGAATGCCTCGATGGCTTTGAGCGTTTGGTGATGCGGATTATCTACCGTCAATGAGATCGCGCCGGTTTGCCAAAGCTGCGCCAGGCGACGTTCAAATGCGTGGATTTCTTCCTTTACAACACGTTCGTAATTGGCGCTATTGGCGTTGCCTGCAGGGTATTGCAGGCGCGTCGCGATGCGATAGGACTGCATCCGCAAGGAGCCTGCCAGGTTAATTGCAGCGGCGTCGCTCTTGCTGGACTCGGCGATGAATATCGAACTGGCCATGCTGAACAACGCCAAAAGAACGATGCTGCCCAGAGTCAGGCCGCTGCGCAAGATAATGGAATGCCGGTGGCCCATCAAAATCACTCCAGAACACGGCCATGTGGGTGATCCAAGGCTGCGCGCGCCAGGGCGTAGCGGTACTTGTACGCTACGCGCCACAGGTTGATGCCGAGCCATCCCCCCGTCATGCTCAAAGCGAGTGCGGCGGGATAGATCAGGATCGGATAGCAAATAGCGGTTAGTAGCAGCAACAGCGTGATCAGCAACACCCACCCTTGTCGCCGTAGGGGCGTTTCCGGTAACAGTTGTTTGATATGCGGCGGTTTCGCGCGTCCGAGCAACTGCGCCTGCAAATGAAACCAGGCCAGAAACGGGACGATTTTGTACAACATGCCGTTGATCACCGCGACCGGGAAGCCGACGATCAGCAAAATGCCGAGCAACAATTCAACCGCTGGCGCATGCGCCCATCCTGGCGTCCAGCGCGTCGCCAGCCATCCCGCTGCGCCTGTTGCCAGGCAGATCAGGCTGATTCGCCAATACAGGAGGGCGGGATCGCTGATTTTACGCCGGCGCTGGTGAAGCAAAACCAGCGTTCTTACGGCGAAAGCGATCAAGGCGACCGCCAGCGCTGTGCCGGTGGCGGTCGCCGCCCATGCCCAACCATTCAGGGTCAGAACCGTCTCGATGATCAATAGCGCTATGACCAGCGGCGCAAATCCTCCGCTCAACCATGCCGGATACAGCGGCGTAATCTGGAACATGGGAATTACCTGATAGGCGACGCCCGCGACCAGCAGCGCGGTCCAACCGATCAAGCCCCATGCGGCGTGCAGATTCGTCAGCGGGAGGGGCGACAGGTTGAATCCGCCCCAGCCGAAATAACTGCTGAGCAGCAGGCCTAGCGCTACGGTCACCAGTAATGCCCCTAATGCGCAGCGCAAGGCAATCACTGTTTCTGTGATGATCGGCGCCCGCCAGAGCGCTTGGTGAAACGTGATTAAAGCGACGCTGAAGCTGAAGCCCAGCAATCCGGCGGCGATTTGAAAACCCACCGGTCCACCGCCCAGAAACGCGCCGGTCAGCGCCAGAGTTCCCAGCGTCAAGGGCACATGGATCAGTGTAGCGATCCAGCAAGGGTAAGCAATGGACACGCCCACGACGACGGGCAGAATTTGCGCCAGCGCCCCGAGCATCACCTGCGCCATGAATCCCAACACGATCAGATGGGTAAACGCTAGCGTCGCAGGCAACCAGCGGCTGGCGACGATCCCTGGCCCCTCCCAAAGCAACAGCGCAGCAGCCAGGACCAGAAACCACGGCGCCGTCAGAAAAAAGCGCAGAGGGACGTTGAATGGCGGCGCTTGATCGTAGGAGAGACCAGGCGGGTTCATGGCGGAGAGATCAGAATTGCAAAACCGCCTTCGGCCAGCGGTGTGGTTTCATAGCGGTAATGGTGTCGGCTTAATAAATCGTATAACGGATAAGGCTGGCGATGAATGAGAAACCGGAGGCGCTGGCCCGGTTGTAACCTGTCCAACGCTGCTACGACGTGCTCCATCGGCTCCGGGGGGGGTAGGCCTCGCCCGTCAACAATCAATTCTTCCCATTCTTCAGGCGCGCTCATGTCGGTGAAACGGTCTGAAGTTGCTGCATGGCCTGAAGAACCGCTTCGCGATGGCTTAAAGCCCGGTCACTCATGGGATAGAGCATTTGTTCCTCTTTGATATTGTGCTGTTGCATCAGAATCAACAACGTTTCCGCTTGCCCCAGATAGTCGTCCAAGTCGCTGGCGGCCAGCGCTTCGGCCAGCGCCGCCAAGACCTCGCGCATCTGCTGATGCTCCAGGCACATCACCCGCGTTGGTCCCATGCGGTTGCCGGTCGCGTCCTCGAAGGCTGGGAACAGCACCTGTTCTTCCATGGCGAAATGTTGTTCCATGGCGGACTGAAAGGCCTGGAACCGAGTGTGGCAGGTGGATGGATCGCCGTGGGCGGCCGCCTCCTCGGCGGTGGCGAACAAGCGGTCGCAACGGCGGTGATCGTCGCTCATGAACGGGGTGATTTGGCTCATATGTATGATCCGGTGATTTTGATAATTGGGCAAAGATGCCAGT
>JAGRHK010000148.1 GCA_020444985.1 Candidatus Competibacteraceae bacterium | reverse complement strand
CATAATGCGAGTACTGCGAGTCGATGGAGACGCCGACCACTTCCACGCCCAGCTCCTTGAACTTGGCGGTGCGATGATCATGGGCGATGATTTCCGACGGGCAGACAAAGGTGAAATCCAGGGGATAGAAGAACAACACGACGTATTTGCCGCGCAGATCAGAGAGCTTGAAATTCTCCTTGATCGAACCATCGGGCATAACAGCGGCGGCGGTGAAATCAGGGGCTTGTTGGGCGACCAGAACGCTCATGGACTATCTCCTCAAGAGTGGGTGGCGAAATGCCGTGGGTTAATGTGGCGCAAAGCTTAAGCGAGGCTGATTCATTATGGAAATTGAATCATCCAAATGACCTCATAGTGATTGGCTATGAAAAACGGTCTGTTTTCCGTCTTGTCACTTCCCTGTCATCAAATTGCCTTAAATACAGAAATTCATGGCAACGACTTTGGAATACATTTGGGACGATTCGAGCGAATTCAAGAGGGCGCATGAATACAAAACGCATTTTAATCGTGGAAGATGAGCAGCCGATCCGGGAAATGGTCGTGTTTGCGTTGGCGAACGCCGGTTATGAGGTGGAAGAGGCCGCTGACGCCCGACAGGCGCAGGCCAGCATCGTCGAGCGGCTGCCGGATTTGATTCTGCTGGACTGGATGTTGCCGGGCATTAGCGGGATTGACTACGCGCGCCGGTTAAAAAAGGATGATCTGACCCGGGAATTACCCATCATCATGTTGACCGCCCGTGCTGAGGAGGAAGACAAGGTGCAGGGTCTGGAAAGCGGCGCGGATGACTATGTGACCAAGCCGTTTTCGCCGCGGGAGATGGTGGCGCGCATCCGGGCCGTATTACGTCGGGGCGGTCCCGCCACCGAAGATGAAATTCTGCACGCGAATGGTCTATCGCTGGATCTGGCCAGTCATCGCGTGAGCGCTGGCGAAGCATTATTGGAAATGGGGCCGACGGAATACCGGTTACTGGAATTCTTCATGTCGCACCCGGAGCGGGTTTACAGTCGCGGTCAGCTCCTGGACCGGGTGTGGGGCAGCAACGTCTATGTCGAGGAACGCACCGTGGATGTCCATATTCGCCGATTGCGCAAGGTGCTGGAGCCGCACGGATATGATGCGTTGATTCAGACCGTGCGCGGCGCGGGTTATCGGTTTTCCACGCGGGTGTAGCGTGTTGTCCAAATCCTGGCGAAGCTTATTCCGACGGCTGGCGCTGATTTTTGCAGGCGCTGGATTGCTGGGCTGGATGACCGGTCAGCTCCTGCTGTGTCTGTTGCTGGCGGCGCTGGGTGGGCTGGTCTGGCAATTCGGGCAGTTATACCGACTGGATCGTTGGCTCAACGGCGATCCGGCCGCCAGTCCGCCGTGGGCCAGTCCGGTCTGGCGGGAAGTCGCCGCGCATACGGCCCGTCTGCGCCGGCAAAGCCGTAAGCGCAAACGCAAACTCAGCCGTCTGTTGCAGCAATTTCAGCAGGCGACTGCGGCGTTACCCGATGCAGCGGTCGTGCTGGCGGAAGATGATCGGGTGGTGTGGTGCAACAGCGCCTCGCAAACTTTGTTGGGTTTGTCTCCAGGGCGGGATGTGGGCCTACCGGTGACTCATCTGCTTCGACATCCCGTATTCGTGGCGTTTCTAAGTCCACGCACGCCGCGCGAGAGTGACCGGGTGGAATTTCCTTCTCCCATTGATGATGGCCTGCTGCTGGGCGCGCGCATGGTGCCCTATGGTAAAAAACAGCGCTTGTTGCTGGCGACCGATATTTCCCGGATTCGGCGTTTGGAGCAGATGCAACGCGATTTTGTCGCGAATGTTTCCCACGAATTGCGCACGCCTCTGACGGTCATTACCGGTTATTTGGAGACCCTGGTCGACAGCGAAGATGTTGCGTTGGAGCATTGGCGGCAACCGTTGCGAGGTATGCAACAGCAATCCAGCCGCATGCTGCATATTATTGAGGATTTATTGCTGCTGGCCCGATTGGAGTCGCAAAAGGAGCGGTCGCTGCGTGGGCCGATTGCGATGGCAAAGCTGTTGATTGACATTGCCGATGATGCCTTGGCCTTGAGTGGCGATCTGGGACATCGGATCGAAGTGATCGCCAATCCCGAACTCTGGATTCGCGGTTGTGAGAAAGAGCTTCGCAGCGCCTTTTCCAATCTCGTATTCAACGCCGTGCGCTACACGCCCGCAGAAGGATGGATTGAAATACGCTGGTGGGGCGACGACGGGGGCATTCACTTAGCGGTGAAGGATAATGGCGAGGGGATTGCTCCTCAGCATGTGCCGCGTCTGACCGAGCGATTCTACCGGGTGAATCGCGACCGTTCGCGCAGCAGCGGCGGGACGGGACTGGGCTTGTCGATTGTCAAGCATATACTCAACAACCATGGCGGCCAGTTGCGGATCGACAGCGAGCTGGGCGTCGGTAGTGTGTTTACCTGCGATTTTCCGCTGGAACTGCAGGTAGAGCCGATATCGGCATCAACGCGTCATGGGAGCGCCTGTCGGTGATACACTGGCGGTTATTATGATCTTGAGGAATTCCCAATGAAATTGTTACTGGTTCGCCACGCCATTGCCGAGGAGGCGGAGGCTTTCATTGCTGCGGGGGGTACTGACGCTCAGCGGCCGTTGACCGAGGTCGGTCGCAAGAAAATGCGCAAGGGCGCCAATCGTTTGCGCTCGCAGTTGGAGCAGATTGACTTGTTGCTCTGTAGCCCATTGGTCCGCGCCCGCGAAACGGCGGATATTATCGCCCGCGCTTATGGCGATCTTCCCATTATTGAACGCCCCGAGCTGGATTACCGCTATCCCCCGGAAGCGGTGCTGGACTGGCTGGCGCAATCCTCGACCACCGGTGTGGTGGCGGCAGTGGGTCATGAACCGCAGTTGAGTTTGCTGACCGGGTTGCTGCTGGCGGATGTGCCGCGCCCGCTGGTGGCCTTCCGCAAGGGCGGCGTGGCCTTGATCGGGTTCGATGGCCGCCCGGTCGCCGGCGAGGGTTATCTGCAATGGGCGCTGACCGCCGGGCAGTTGCGGAGTTTGAATCAGGATTAAGGCCAAGAAGCTAAGGGAGTGAGCGATGTTCGATTTTTATGAGTTCTTTGCTGGCGGCGGCATGGCCCGAACCGGTTTGGCGCAAGGATGGCGATGCCTGTTCGCCAATGATGTGGATGAGAAAAAAGCCGCTGCCTATCAAGCCAATTTCAGTGATGCCTCAGAGTTGACGGTTTGTGACGTCGCGCTGCTTAGGGTCGACGACTTGCCGGGCGTTGCCGATTTGGCATGGGCTTCTTTTCCCTGTCAAGATCTCTCGTTGGCGGGTCAGCGTGGCGGTCTTGATGCGGAACGCTCAGGCGCTTTCTGGCCATTTTGGCGGTTGATGCAAGGGCTAATGAGCGAAAGCCGCGCTCCATCCCTGATTGTGCTAGAGAATGTTTGCGGCGCTCTCACCTCGCATGATGGTCAAGACTTCATGGCGATCGCTGAAGCATTTACCGAAGCAGGTTACTATTTCGGTGCGGTCGTCGTTGATGCGGTGTATTTCTTACCTCAGTCGCGTCCTCGCCTGTTTATTATTGGCGTTAGAGCAGATATGCCTATTCCAGCGGAGATTAAAAGTCCCACGCCTCATGCACTTTGGCATCCGACAGCCGTTCGGCAACGAGTCGCGCAGTTTTCATCGATTGTACGGCATCACTGGATCTGGTGGCGGCTTCCGGTGCCGCCAACGCGCATTATTACTTTTGCTGACATGATCGAGAGCGAACCTCAGAATATTAACTGGCATACGCCGGAAGAAACACATCGCTTATTGAATCTTATGTCAGAGATCAATCGCGCCAAGGTCTCTATGGCGCAAGCGACTGGGCGACTTATGGTTGGAGGCATGTATAAGCGCACGAGAAATGGCATGCAGCGAGCCGAAGTGCGATTTGATGATGTGGCAGGATGCTTGAGAACGCCTTCTGGCGGCTCTAGTCGTCAAACTATCCTGATCGTGGAAGGAGCCGATATTCGTTCTCGCTTATTATCGCCGCGCGAGGCCGCACGACTGATGGGGTTGCCTGAAAGCTACCGATTACCTGAAAAATACAATGACGCTTACCATCTCATTGGCGATGGCTTGGCTGTACCGGTTATTCGGCATCTGGCTAAGAATATTTTTGAACCTTTGTTGTTCTACAGTCAATTACTCAACACTGCCCGAATTAGAAGCGCTTCTCAATCATTCGCTGAACACATTCCTGCTTATATCTCATAAAAATATGATTGATGAAAAATGACTTCAAAAAATGATAGAAATAAATTGGATTCTCTGAATATTCCTCCTTTTGAAGCAGCAGATTTGCGAAAGAATCTTACTCATTTTCTTGATATGGATTTTGCCATTTCTACTGATGGACGGCCTATGAAAGTGGGTAACTTCAAGTGGGGAGTTTATGCGTTTTTTGACTATGATGGCGAACCTGTTTATGTTGGACAAACGAATGAAAAACTACGTACAAGAATCCGTCGTCATTTGACGAATCAAAGAACCGACGCTGTTGCCATGTCGGTTCTCGATCCATTTGAAGTCTATGAAATTGAAGTTTGGCCATTGCCGCAATTTCAAAAAACGGATAATAAAAGCCAGGAGGCGAGAGCCTGTCTGGATGCGCTGGAAAGGTTGATCTACCAAAAAGCCTTGAGTAATAGCCAGTTTTCGGCCGTATTGAACGAGAAAGACCCTCCCGATTCCCCGCTGATCATTGAGGAGCCGCCCTCTTTACGAGGACGCATCGTTTCCGATGAAG
Source organism: Candidatus Competibacteraceae bacterium (assembly GCA_020444985.1). GTDB lineage: Bacteria > Pseudomonadota > Gammaproteobacteria > Competibacterales > Competibacteraceae > UBA2383. Next base: position 637 of record JAGRHK010000148.1, on the reverse strand, counting down.
TCTACGGAATTCGTTCACACCCGGACTACCGTCTGGCGCGCCGCGCCCTCATTATTGCCCGCTTAGCGCAGGTCATTTCCGAACGGAAAGTTCAAGGCGGATTACGCCGGGTTCTGCTGACGCAAGCTAAACGTTTGCAATGGCTTGCCGAACGACGTTACATCGCCTTGGGTGGCGACGCCTCCGTCGAAAGCGAAGGGGAGGCGAGTCACGATGGCGACGATGGTTGATCCACAACGTTCGCGAATCATGCGGGCCGTCAAAGGATATGATACTGGACCGGAAATGACGATTCGCCGCCTGGTTTTCTCAATGGGCTACCGTTATCGGCTACACCGGAACGATCTTCCTGGAAAGCCTGACCTGGTTTTTCCGGCGCGTCGCAAAATCATCTTCATTCATGGCTGTTTCTGGCATGGACATGATTGTCGACGCGGTGCGCGGATGCCGAAAAGCAATTGCGAATACTGGGAAAAGAAAATTACTGGTAATCGAGAGCGAGATGGTCAGCATTATAAGCATTTGATTCAGCAAGGCTGGAATGTTCACGTGATCTGGGAATGCCAGATTAAGAATCTGGATGTTTGCGCCGCACGGATCAAGGAATTTCTGAAAGAAGGCTTGAAACTTGAAGCTT
>JAGRHK010000147.1 GCA_020444985.1 Candidatus Competibacteraceae bacterium | reverse complement strand
TTTGATTTACAACATGTGCTGGGAAGATCCCCGGATTGACCGGCAATTGTTGGATCTGAATCAGGATAGTCAGGTTGTGGTGCTGACCAGCGCCGGCTGTAATGCCCTAGACTACCTGCTGGATGCGCCAGCGGCCATTCATGCCGTTGATGTCAATCCCCGGCAAAATGCGCTGTTACAGCTTAAGTTGGCGTTGATTGGCTACGGGGATTTTGGCGATCTGGAACAAATGTTTCGCCGGGGATCGCATCCGCGTTTCCGCGAGCTTTATGAATCGGTGCGTTCGCGATTGCCAGCCTACGCGGCGGCGTTCTGGGACCGGAAGATCGCCTACTTCGATACAACGAATCGTAAAAAATCATTCTATTACCACGGTACCTGCGGCGCAGTAGCCTGGCTGGTCAGCCGGCAACTGCTCAAGTCGGGGCGGAAACTGCGGGATTATCTCTTCGATCTCCTGGATGCTCGAACGCTGGAAGAACAACGCGAGTTGTACCGGAAGATCGAACCGGCGCTATGGGGACGGTTCAGCACCTGGTTATTGCGGCAACCGACCGCTCTGGCGCTCTTGGGCGTGCCGCGCCCACAAATCCGGCTGATCCAGCAACAATATCCGGGCGGCGTCATTGGCTACATCAGCGATAAGCTGCGGCATGTGCTCACCGAGGTGCTGATCCAGGACAACTACTTCTGGCGAGCTTATCTAACCGGATCCTATACCGAGCGCTGTTGCCCCAATTATCTGCGTGAGGAGAATTTTGCTCACCTGCGCGCCCATCTCGACCGTATTCATACCTATGACACGACGGTCAGCGGTTTTCTGAATGATCACCCCGGCGAATACAGCCACTTTGTCCTGCTGGATCATCAGGACTGGCTGGCCTGGCATCAACCCCAGGCGTTGGAAGAAGAATGGCGGCTGATTCTGGCCAACAGCCGCCCAGGTAGTCGGATTCTGCTCCGGTCCGCCGGTGACGATATCGACTTTCTGCCGGACTGGACCCGGCAAGCGCTGCGTTTCTTCCCGGCGCTGACCGAACCCTTGCATTCCCAGGATCGGGTAGGCACTTATGGCAGCCTGCATTTTGCGGAGGTGTTATGACACCGCCGCATGACAGTGTTTGGCCGAATACTGCCGATGCATCCTCTTCCAGCGATGTCGCGCTGGCTCGCTACTACCGTTGGCATGCCCGGATTTATGACGCGACCCGCTGGAGCTTTCTGTTCGGACGAACAGGATTAATCCGCGCGCTAGGACGCGATTCGCATCCACCGCGCAACATCCTGGAAATCGGCTGCGGCACCGGCGATAACCTACTCCGCCTCGCTCGCCAATTCCCGGAAGCGGCAGTCACCGGTTTGGATTTATCGACCGACATGCTGGCGCGGGCGCGGCGCAAGCTGGAAGCGCGACAACTCCCCGTGACCTTGCTGGAACAGCGTTATGACCGACCGCTCTACCCGGAGCCCGTGTTCGATCTGATCGTATTCTCCTACTGCCTGTCGATGATTAATCCAGGCTGGAACCTGGCGCTGGAATCAGCGGCGCGAGATCTGCGACCTGGCGGACGCTTGGCGGTTGTCGATTTTCACGATACCCGGTTCGCCAGGTTTCGGCGCTGGATGGCCATCAATCATGTGCGCATGGACGGCCATCTTTGGCCAGCGCTTCAACTGCTTTGCCACCCGATCACAGCGACGGTCCATACCGCTTACCTGGGCGGTTGGCGCTATTTCTGTTTCATTGGGCAAAAACGCGACGATTAATTCCCATGGCCTCTTCACCATTCCGCTCTCTGTGGATTTCCGATGTCCACCTTGGTTTCCGGGAATGCAAGGCTGAATTTCTCCTTGAATTTCTACGCCAGAATGACTGTCAGCAGATTTACCTGGTCGGCGACCTGATCGACTTCTGGAGTCTGCAACGCGGGGGGCGTTGGCCAGCCGCACATAGCGAAGTGCTGAAAACCTTGCTGGCCAAGGCGCGGGCCGGCGTGCGGGTCGTCTACATACCAGGCAACCATGATGAAGTCGCGCGCGACTATCTCGATTTACGCATTGGCGGCGTCGAAATTGTCCAGGAAACCGTGCATATCACTGCGAATGGCCGACGTTTCTTGGTCATGCATGGCGATGAGTGCGACAACGCGGTGCGTTGTAGCGGACCGTTGCTGCATGGGTTGGGCGATTGGGCCTACGATCTATTGCTCTTCGCCAATCGCTGGTACAACCGCTGGCGGCGACGCTGGAATCATCCCTACTGGTCGCTGGCCAGTTTTCTCAAGCAGCGCATTGGACAGGCGGCGGCCTATATCGCTCGTTTCGAGACAGCGGCGGCGCATGAAGCCGCCCGACGCGGCCTGGACGGAGTAATTTGCGGCCATATCCATCACGCGGCGTTGCGTGAGATCAACGGCGTACTGTATTGCAATGACGGCGACTGGGTGGAAAGTTGCACCGCGCTGGTGGAGCGGACGAATGGCGCTCTGGAAATCTTGCGCTGGGATCACCAGCAGGCGATTGTCATGGCTAAAGAATCGTGCAGCGCCGGTGCCAGGTTGGGTTATTGGTTAAGTTCGGACGAAGAGAGTCGCCCCACTACCCTTTCAAAGCGGCGGCTACCGTTGGGATTTGAATAGGGGAAATGTGCGCGCTGATCTCCGCATGCGTCAATCGAGCGAGAATGTCGCGGGAAGGGTGCGGCGCAGCGTGAACGGCTCCAAAATGGAGCCTGACATCCAGCGCAGGTTCGCCAAGCAAGCGCCACAAGTGCGGCAGCAACTCATCATCGCCAACAAAAGGCGCAGTTGGATGAGGTCCATTGAGACCATCGCGACGCGGATAGCACAGCGCGATGGCTTGCACAGGGCAACGCGCCAGAATCGCTGCCTGGAACAGCCGGGGAAAGAACCGCCGAACGGTTTCCCCGGAAGTTGAAGTACCTTCCGGGAAAACCAAGACTCGTTCGCCCTGCCGCAAGCGCCAGACCAGTTGTTCCATAGCGACGCCGCTGTCGTCGCCGCGACGGATGAAGGCGGTGCCAGCGCGTTGGCAGAGCCAACCAAACAAAGGCCAGGCTGCGACATCCCGTTTCGCCAGAAAATGGGTGGGACACACTGCGGCGATGCAGAAAATATCCAGCCAAGATATATGGTTAGCCACAAAGAAGGTGGGTCCCTGGCCTACGATTCCTGATGTTTGCAGACGAATCCCCAGAATCCGGCACAATCCTCGGCTCCACCACACCAGAGGAGCTGTGGAGATATAACGGCGTTCCCGACCCGGCCCGAGCGCGGCAGCGATCGCGACGCCGACTAGAATATGCAGCGTGAGGCGTGGAACGCGCAGGGTTCGTCGCCCCGCACGAGCCAGCCATTGCCCAAGGTGTCGACGGGCCACAGCGACCTCTTTTGCAGGCGAGGGATCGGCAGAAAAAGCGCTCACTGATCGCGATCCAGAAAATGCCGAGCATAGCGCCGCTCAATCTGTTGCGTGGACAGCAGGATAAACACATCAGCCACGTTGAAATCAGGGTCCACGCAGGGTTCACCGCCGATTTGTGCGCCCAGCCGTAAATAAGCCTTTAATAAGGGCGGCACGGCAAACCGATTTTGGGCCAGGCCATCATGACGCGGCAACGGCAGGTGCGGTTTCACGCGCAATGCCTCCGGAACCAGGCAACGCCGCGCCAGTTCCGCATAAAGCGCTCGTGCTTCGCTCCCACCGTCTTTCCCCAATGGAATGCTCGCGCAGCCGATCAAATAATCGATGCGGTGTTCCGCGATAAATGCCGCCAGTCCAGACCATAGAGCGCTGATCGTTGCGCCATTGCGGTAATCGACATGAACGCAGGTGCGCCCGATTTCCATGAATTGCCCGGATAATGCCAGCACAGGTCCCAAGTCGAATTCGGTCTGCGAATAAAATCCTCCTGCACGCCGTGCGGCTTCGGCGGTGAGAATACGGGTGCAGCCCACCACTTGACCAAAGGAATCACGCACGATCAGATGTTCGCAATAACGATCAAGTCGATCATGGTCCAGACCAGGAATCCGGTTGTGCAAACGAGCGCCCATCTCCTCGGCGAAGATGGTATAACGCAGGCGTTGCGCGGCCTGAATATCTTCACGGGATCGAGCCAGCTTAACGTCAAGGGCGCGCGATCCAACGACCGGAAGAGTTGAAGTCGCCGGGAAATCGCGGGCGAGGTCATTTACAACGAGCGATTCGGTGCTCACAGCAGCCTCCACAGACAACGTTTCAGAATGTCGTCAAGCTTAGGAAAGCTGCGTTGCAACACGTTTACCGGCGGGTTAAGGGTCAATGAACGCCCGTTTACGCGGCTAAAATCCCTCCTGGCCGCCCTCCTCCACAGAAGCTTGGGCCGTTGTTGCGCCCGATGAAGAGGTTTTCCCACGGCTAGCGCTCAGAAACAGCGTTTCCAGTCGGTCATAAAGATATTCGCTGTCGAGTTGCCGCATCGCTTGGCGGGCGGTTTTTCCCATCTGACGGAGTGCGCTCAAATCTTGCGCCAGCGTAGTCGCGGCGGTGATAAATGCCTGGGCATCCCCATAAGGCGCCAGCAAGCCGCTACAGCCCGGTTCGACATGGGTGTGCGCCGCCGCATAATCAAATGCCGCCACCGCTAACCCACTGGCCAACGCTTCCAAAGTCACATTGCCGAAAGTCTCAGTCAGACTGGGAAACAGAAACAAGTCCGCCGAGGCATAATGAGTCGCTAAATCGTGGCCTTGGCGCATGCCGCAGTAAACGAATTCAGGATACCGGGCGCGCAAGCGCGGGGTGAGCGGCCCATCGCCCACTAAAACCAGTCGGGCATGCGGTTGCATCCGCTGGATCGCCTGGAAGGCGGCGATCGCCAGTTCCAGATTCTTCTCCGCAGCGAGCCGTCCGACGTATAAAGCCACCAGCGCATCCGGCGCAACGCCCCATTGCTGACGTAGCGTCATATCGCGATGTTGCGGCGAAAACAGGCGGGTATCGATGCCGCGCCCCAGAATCTGTGTGCGCAGAAAGCCCATGGATTGGAGATGCTCAGCCAGCTCCTGGGTAGGAACCAGCGTTTGCGCGCCTTGATTATGGAAATGCCGCAGATAGGCCGTAATGGGCGTCGCCAGCCAGCCCAGATGATAGTGGCGGCTATAGTTATGAAAGTTGGTGTGAAAGCTGGTTGATACGGGGATGCCCAAACGTCGCGCCGCGCTCAGAGCCGAATACCCCAATGGCCCTTCGGTGACGATGTGAATCAGGTCCGGACGGTTTTGCCGCCACTGGGTCAGCAGCGTTTTGTGCGCCGGCCAGCCGCTCTGGAGTTGTGGATAACCGGGAATACGAAAGCCCGGTAAAGCCAAAGTTTCCAATGCATCCCTGGATTGCGGGGAATCATTCGCGCCCTGGCGCACCCGGATCAGTTGTACGGCGTGGCCGCGCGCGAGCAGCCCG
>JAGRHK010000146.1 GCA_020444985.1 Candidatus Competibacteraceae bacterium | reverse complement strand
CGCTCAAAAGCCGGGTTGCAGAGCATATAGGCCCCATCGAGATCCTTGAGCCAAACCAGATCGGGAATGGTCCGTATCAGCGTTCGCAACCAAGTGCGTTCGACGTCCAGCGTGCGTTGTATTTTTCTCTCTTCGGTGACGTCGCGGAAACTCCAGAGACGCGCTTGCTGATCATCCAGAAGAACCGCACGGGTAAATCGCTCGAAAATCCGGCCATCCTTGAAGTGCAAAATGTCCCAACAGATTTCGTCCGTCCGATAGAGTCGCTGCACGTCCCGCATGAAGCCTTCGGGATCGGTGAGTTGATCGAGCACATAGCTAAGCAACGGCTCATCTTGCCCAGCGGCAACCAATTCGCCCGGTATCCGCCACAATTCCTGGAAGCGGCGGTTGGCGATTAACATCGCGCCGTTCTCGCCGATGACCAGGATACCGTCGGCGGTCGAATCCAGCGTGGCGCGCAAAAGCGTTTCGCTGTGTTGCAAGGCTTCCTGCTGACTTATCTGCTTCGTATCGCGGATGGCGCCGAACGATTCGGCCAGATTTTGCTGCGGGTTGGCGGTTTCTGCCTGAGCCGACGTTTGTGACAATAATTCGGCATTCTTACGCTCGGAGATGTCCGTAAGAGTCCCCATGCTCAGCAGCGGCTGCCCCAGCGCATCCCGCTGCACGACCCGACCCCGTGCGTAAAACCACCTCCAGCGACCATCCGCCACACGCAGACGATATTCAGCCTCGAACAGTAGGTTGTCGGCCGGGTTGCCGGCCGCTGACAGCATCGTCTCAACGCGCGCTTGCACGTCCGGCAGGTCGTCCGGGTGGATCAGACTGAGCCAGCTTGCCAAGTCGGTTGGAGCCTGCTCCGCGCTATAGCCCAGCAAGGCGCGCAAGCAGGGATGCCAAAAGCTGGCATCAGCAACGTGGTCGTATTCCCAGACGCCGATGCCGGCAGCGTCCAACGCCCGATCCAGCCGGTGTCGCAACTGCAGCGATTCTTCTTGCGGATTGGCGCTGGAGGTAAGAGGCGAGTCGTGCAAAGGAGTCAACGGTTTGACGCCGGGAGTAGCATCAGGATGATTCGGAGCTTTCGCTTTCATACGCGCACCCGGTCTATTCAAAATTACAGACCCTAAATATCCTGCAAGCGACGTGCCTATAGAACAGACGCCGCGATCTACATTAATCTATATTCCGCCACCTCTACTCTGAATCAGAGCCAGTTTCACCTTCAAGGCTTCTTCACTATCGCCGTAGCGGTCGGCGATCGCGCAGAATTCGTCAAAGCAATGGATAAAGACGTCCACAACGTCCGGCTCGAAATGGCGTTCGCGCTCGGCCACGATAATGGCGCGGGCTTGCGCGTAGGGCATGGGTGGTTTGTAAACGCGCCGGGTGATCAGCGCATCGAAGACATCCGCCAGCGCCATCAGCCGCGCCGAGATGGGAATCGCGTCTCCCGCCAATCCTTGGGGATAACCGCTACCGTCCCATTTTTCATGGTGATAATGCGCGATTTCCTTAGCCAAGGCCAAAAATTCGACCGGTTTTTCAGCGTCGCGTTCCGCCTGTTCAAGCGCTTCACGGCCAAGCTCGGCGTGGGTTTTCATAATCGCCCATTCCTCCGGACTGAGTTTGCCCGGTTTAAGCAGAATGTGATCAGGAATGCCGACTTTGCCGATGTCATGCAGCGGCGCTGATTTAGCCAGGAGCTGAATGGTATGGTGTGTCAGGAACGAGGAAAAGCGTTGATTGTTTTGCAACGACAGCGCCAGGACACGCACGTATTCCTGGGTGCGGCGCAAGTGGTTGCCGGTCTCGGGATCACGGGTTTCAGCCAAGCGGGCCAGAGCATGAATGGTGATATTCTGAATCAGTTGATTTTCGGCCATGCGCCGGGCAATTTCGGCTTCAAGAAACGCATTCTGGTCGCGCAGCCGGTCCCGCGCCTCCTTCAATTCCAGTTGCGTATGAACCCGCGCCAGCACGATCGAAGGCCGCAGCGGCTTGGTAATGTAATCGACCGCCCCCAGCTCCAAACCGTGTTGCTCATTGATGGCGGTATCCAATGCCGTCACGAAAATGACAGGAATATCGCGCGTTCGCGCATCTTCACGCAATCGGGCAAAAACGGCATAGCCATCCAGATCCGGCATCATCACATCCAGCAGGATCAAATCGGGTTTTGGCTCGGATCGGGCGATTTGCAGAGCGCGCGCACCGGAAACGGCAGCGCGCACTTGGTAAGTCGGTTGCAGCAACTCACCCAGCACCGTCAGATTTTCCGGCAGATCATCGACGATAAGAATGGTTTTCTGGAAGTTTTGCCCTGTAGTAGAAGTCGTCATATCTGACCTCGCGTAACCGTTCGGTTTTTTCGCCCGCATACGGGAAAGTTCAACCGTCTGGAATCTCCATATTGAGTCTTCCAGTATGATCCTCGGTTGAAACGGTGAATGCGACAACCCGGCGCCGAGCAAACCTCCTACACAGCTCACAATCAATAAAGAGTTGGCGCCAGTCGGAATCGATCATCTGGGTGTCGTCGTGCGGCCAGAGCAGACGGGGGATCGAATCCCTGACAGCAACCTGAGAGAAACCGCTGACGAGCTTACGATCTTTTAAAAGACACTCGTCCATACTAGCAAGCTCCTGAAAAAATTTCAGCAGATCGTGTCCACTTCATGTCAGACAATGCATTGCGCATTATTCGCTTGAAAAATGCTGTCTCTCATTTCTCATCAGAGCGTGAGCGACGCGATTATTCAGTTGAGGCTTCGGCGCATGGCGCACTTTCGCCTAAAATGATAAGTTGTTCGCAGTCACCACAATCAGTACGGAATCATGTCCTCTACTCCGGTCTTCCACACCATTGGTCTGATTGGCAAATTCGGCGATCCGAATGTTGCCGGCACCCTCCATCAAATCGCTGATCATTTGCGGCAGCAGCGCCAACTGCGGGTGCTGCTCGATGAAAGTTCAGCCCGTTTGATTCCCAACCATGATCTGGAGGTCGCCAGCCGGGAAGCCATCGGTGAACAATGCGACCTGGTCATTGTCATGGGCGGCGATGGCACCATGCTGAATGCCGCCCGTTCGCTGGGCGATTACGAAACGCCGATCCTGGGCATTAACCTGGGCCGGCTGGGCTTTCTGGCCGACGTGTCCCCAGGCGAACTCCCGCACCGACTGGACGAGGTGCTGAACGGCGAATTTCGTGAGGCGCGCCGTTTAATCCTGCATGCCCAAGTCTTGCGCAACGGTCAGGTGACTGGCGAAGCAGACGCGCTGAATGACGTGGTCGTTCACAAATGCGAAGTGGCGCGGATGATTGAGGTGGACACCTTTCTCGACGGCCGTTTTCTGAATGCCTACCATGCCGATGGTCTGATCATTTCCACCCCGACAGGCTCTACCGCCTACGCGCTGGCGGGCGGCGGGCCGATCATCTATCCCAGTCTGGAAGCCGTGGTGCTGGTGCCGATTTGCCCGCACACCCTGACGCATCGACCGATTGTGGTCAACGCCAACAGCAGCATCGAAGTGGTGCTTAACGCCGCCACGACCACCCAGTCACAAATTACCTGCGATGGGCAAGTCAGCCTGGCGATTGAACCCGGCGACCGCGTGGTCATTCGTAAAAAAGCGCATAAAGTCAGACTGCTGCATCCGGTCAACCATGACTATTTCAAGCTGCTGCGGGCCAAACTGCGCTGGGGCTTGAGTCCAGAAGCGTCGCCATTCATCTGAACTCGCTGTCATGCTGACCCAGTTGCGCATTCGCGATTTCGCCATTGTTGAGGAACTGGAGCTGGAACTGGCGGCAGGCATGACGGCCGTAACCGGAGAAACCGGGGCCGGCAAATCCATTTTAGTCGACGCCATTGGTTTATTGTTGGGTGACCGGGCCGACAGCAGCGTGATCCGGCACGGTGCAGAGCGGACGGACCTCAGCGCAGCCTTCGACCTCGATGCCCTGCCAGCGGCGCAAGCCTGGCTCACGGAGCGCGATCTGAACCATGCCGGAGAATGCCATCTGCGCCGGGTGGTGGCCCGTAATGGGCGCTCCCGCAATTACATCAATGGCGTTCCGCAACCGGCCCAAGCGCTGCGGGAACTGGGCGAGCGACTGGTCGATATCCACGGGCAACATGAACATCAGTCGTTGTTGCGACGCGAAGCACAGCGGCAATTGCTGGATGACTATGCAGGCAACGCGGATTTCGTCGCTGAAGTCGCGGAGCGTTACCGAAGTTGGAATCAGTTGCGCCAGGAATGGCGCGATTTGCGCCAAGCCAGTCAGGAACGCGACGCCCGGCTGGATATTCTGCGTTATCACCTGCGGGAGCTGGCGGCGCTCAATCTGGCCGTGGGCGAAGTCGCGGAGCTGGAAACTGAGCAGAAACGGTTAGCCCACGCCAGTCAATTGCTGGAAACGGGTCAGCGTCTGCTGGTCTGGCTCAGCGAAAGCGATGAAGATGCGGTTGCCGACCGGCTGAATCAGAGTTTACGGGAACTGGAAACGCTGAGCCGACTGGATGAATGCTTGAACCCTGTGAGCGAGCTGCTGAACGCCGCGCTGATTCAAGTGCAGGAGGCCAGCGGCGAGTTGCGCAGTTATGTACAGGCGCTGGATCTTGATCCTGGGCATCTGGCGCAGATTGACCAGCGCTTGCATGCGGCGCACCAACTCGCGCGCAAACATCGCGTCGATGCGGGGGAGTTGCCGGCGCTGCGAGCGCGCTTCGAAACCGAACTGGACGGACTGGAGCATAGTGAAACCCGACTGGATGCATTGCAACAGGCGGTGAAAGCGGCGCGGGCGACCTATCAAGAATCGGCTGATCAGCTGAGCACACAACGCGCGGCGGCGGCGCAGGAACTCGGGAAACGGGTTTCACAAGCGCTGGCGGGTTTGGGGATGCCGGGGGGACGGTTCAGCATCGCGCTGGAACGCCTGGAGAAGCCCACAGTGAGCGGACTGGAAACGGTCGAATTCCTGGTCAGCGCCAATCCAGGGCAACCCGTGCGGCCTTTATCCAAAGTGGTATCGGGCGGCGAATTGTCGCGCATCAGCCTGGCCATTCAAGTAATTACCGCGCGCGCCGCGCGCATCCCGACGCTGATTTTCGATGAAGTCGATACCGGTATCGGTGGCGGCGTAGCGGAAGTTGTGGGCCGGCAACTGCGGACCCTGGGCGATAACCGGCAGGTGCTGTGCGTGACCCATCTGCCACAAGTGGCTGCACAAGCTCATCAGCAACTCAAGGTCGAAAAGCAAACGGATGGCGAAAATACCCATACGCAAGTGCTGCCTTTGGAGACCGGCGAACGCATCACGGAAATTGCCCGGATGCTGGGCGGGCTGGAATTGACGGCGAATACTCTGGCCCACGCGCAGGAAATGGTAGAAAAAGCAGCGTTATCGACGCTGGAAGGAGAACTTTAATGAACTGGCAAGAAGTCTGTGCAGATCCACATCTAC
>JAGRHK010000145.1 GCA_020444985.1 Candidatus Competibacteraceae bacterium | reverse complement strand
CAACGCGAAATCGAAGCCGACCACCCGCTGTTTCAGCCGGACACACTGATCAGTGCGCGTGATCACAACCGATTCAGCCAATCCCGGAACTGGAGAACGCCCCACGAACTCCCTCAGCAAGGCATCCTGTTCGACCGGTTGAGCCACCTCGCCTTTGGGATGCAGGCTCAGCGCCAGCCCGGCGAAGCCTCGCAAGTGCGCATCGACTACCAAGACGCCCTCGACCTCCTCGCTCACGACCGCGCTAACGAGGTGCTGCAAGCCGGTGAAGCCCTCGGCGTGCTCGAAGAAGATCTGGGCCGGGACGCAGTGCTCTACGTCCACCAACTCCTGCAAGAATACTTCGCCGCCCGCTGGCTCGCTGCCCATCCCGAACCCTACCGGGTGCAGCGCGCATGGCGTGCCGATCAAGTCTCGCCCCACCTTGCGGAAACCCTCGCCGATCTTGCCGACTCCGACCCCTTACCGCCGCTACCCGGCACCGGCTGGGAAGAAACCACCGTACTCGCAGCGGCGATGGCACTCAATCCCGACACCTTCATCACCGACCTAATGGCCGCCAACCTCGCACTAGCCGGGCGCTGTGCCGCGCAACCGGATGTGCGGGTATCCGAGCAGACGAAAGCCACCCTGCGCCACGCCTTACTCGCACGCACCCAAGACCCCAGCGCCGACCTGCGGGCGCGGATCGCCGCAGGGCTGGCCCTCGGCACACTAGGCGACCCACGCTGGCAACGACACCCAGGACCGCACGGCGACTACCTCCTGCCTCCACTGATCCCGATATCCGGCGGCACCTACCCCATCGGCAGCGACGAAGGGCACTACGACGGTGAAGCCCCCGTCCATCCCGTCACCCTCCACGCCTTCCAGCTCGGCCAATTCCCCGTCACCAACGCCGAGTACGCCCTCTTCTGGAAAGCAGGTGGCTACGAAGACGCACGCTGGTGGGACACCGAAGCCGCACAAGCATGGCGACGGGGGGAAAACACAGCGGAAGGCGCCAAACAGCAATGGCGTGAGAATCGTCAGACCTTACAGGCGAATTTTGACAACATCCGTAACCTACACCAGCAAGGACGGATTACGTCCCAGCAAGCCGACAATTGGGAAAAAATCGCTCGTATGGACGACGACGCCTTTGAAGCGCAGCTAGAAGAATGGTATCCCCCTGGTCGGCAAACCCAACCGGCTTTTTGGAACGACACGGCGTTCAACAACCCCGCCCAGCCGGTGGTGGGCGTTTGCTGGTACGAAGCCCGTGCCTACTGCGCCTGGCTCAGTGCGCAAACCGGTCAAGCCTTCCGCCTGCCGACTGAAACGGAATGGGAAGCCGCCGCACGCGGACCCACAGGACGGCGTTACGCCTACGGCGACGACTTCGACGCCACGCGGTGCAACACCTTCGAAACCCATATCCACCGCACTACCCCGGTGGGCATCTTTCCCGGTGGCGAAACACCGGAGGGACTCATCGACATGACGGGCAACACCTGGGACTGGACCAGTAGCCAGCACCAACCCTATCCCTACCACGCCACCGACGATCGGGAAGACCCGGCGGGTGACGCCCGCCGGGTGGTGCGCGGCGGCTCCTGGAGCTTCGATCCGGTAAACGCGCGCGCCGCCTCCCGCAACCACTACGCGCCCAACATCCGTTTCGACAACCTCGGTTTTCGGTTGGTGTGTGCGTCCCCCATCTGAGACACTGGACACTGATTGCCGCGTAGCGCCATTCCCCCCTTTGGAAAAGGGGGGCCAGGGGGGATTTCTCAAAGGCGCCCCAAGCCGCCCGGTAGCCATTCCCCCCTTTGGAAAAGGGGGGCCAGGGGGGATTTCTCAAAGGTGCCCCAAGCCACCGGCATCAATCATCGCCCGGTAGATTACTTCCATCACACCGTCAAGCTCCTGCAATACCTCGCGATTATCAAATCGCAACACCCGCAGCCCCTGACTTTCTAAGAAAGCGGTGCGCTGCTGATCATGATCGACCTGTTCCGGTTCCAAGTGCTGAGAACCATCCACTTCCACCACAAGACTTACTTTGGGCGCATAAAAATCGGCGATGTAATTACCGATGGGTTTCTGCCGATAGAATTGCACGCCCAACACTTGCTTACGACGCAGCCTTGACCACAAACGTTGTTCACAATCCGTCATTTCGGAACGCAGAACGCGCGCATGGTCTTTGAGCTTTGGGTTGTATTTCAGCATGTTGGGTGCTTCACTTGCTCGAAAATCGAAATCCCCCCTGGCCCCCCTTTTCCAAAGGGGGGAATGGCTCTATCGGGTGATGATCGAAACGGGTGGCTTGGGGCACCTTTGAGAAATCCCCCCTGACCCCCCTTTTCCAAAGGGGGGGAATGGTGCTACGCACGCTTTTGCCGCTACGCGGCAACCAGTGACCAGTGTCTCAGATGGGGGACGCACACACCAACCGAAAACCGATGACGCTGCTACGGCCGACGGGCGCGCTGTGGTAGCGGCAGGCGGCGCGCGCGTACGCCGGATTGACGTCCCAGGAGCCGCCGCGCACCACCCGGCGGGCGTCGCCCGCCAGGGCAACATTTCCGGGTGGGTCGTATGCGTTCAAGCAAAATTCCCACACATTCCCACTCATATCCAAAGCACCTACTGGAGACTCTCCTTGCGGATACATTCCCACCGCCATGCTGCGACTCAGTTCACTTTCGTAGGTATTGGCACGATTGCCGTCCCATTTCGGCCCCCAAGGATATTTATTTTGCGGGTCGCCACCGGTCGCTGCTTGTTGCCATTCCCATTCGGTAGGCAGGCGGACTTCGTAGCCCAGTTTGACGCTCAGCCAGCGGCAAAAGGGCACCGCTTCCAACCAAGCAACATTTTCCGCTGGATGGTTGTCACGCCGATTGAGCTGCCGACCCGGTTTTTCGGGCGGTTGTTCCACCAAAAGTCCCTGCCACCACTGGGAGTTGTGATAGCCATCCTCCGCTTCCAGAAAAGCGCGGTATTGGCGGTAAGTGATCGGGTATTTAGCGATAGAGAAGGCTTCTTTAATCGTGAAGGTACCGGCATCCTCTTCTAGCGTCACCGTGCCAGGGGGTACTCGGCACCAAACGATATCAGGCACTCCGTCGGCGCGCAGTCCCACGCCATCGCGAGAATCACCGAGCAACGCCAAACGCACACCAATGATGGCGCGCTGTTCGTGGGTTGTGGCCGGATCGTTTAGTGTGGTGAACATTTGTTCACGGTCGAGCGGACCAAGAAAATCCCGTTCCCGTTCGCTAAAGTCCTTTTCCTCCAACTTGAGGTGCTCTCGCATGGCGATCACTTCGACTATCCGTTCGTCGGGCCAGCGGTGTTCGGGTTTACGGTCGTGCTCGTGCCAATACGCGGCCAGTTGGGTGATGTGTCGGCGTAGCCGGTGATCGTCGGCTGTATTCTGAATCCATTGTTGGAGCCGGGGCCAGTTGCGAAACAGAGCTTCGTGCGCGACTTCCACCACCGGCAAGCCGTCCTCGCCGGGTTCACGTACCAGCAAACGGGCATCGACGAAGCAGTCGATCAGCTCACTGGCGGCAGCAGAGATAGCTATCGTGGGCAGGGATGCCCGCTGCCGGGTCGCTATGCCGCGCTCGTCCACTTGCACCAATTCCCGGAATACCCGCTCCAGTTCCGCTTGTGCGGTATGGCCGAGCTTTTGAAAAGTGCACTCGGCCTGTTGGCCGATAGCGTGCTGGACACCCCCAAAGCACTCATACGCTTTGTGCATCAGTTGGCCGTTTTCGGTGCGGGATGTATACAGTTGGTGCAGGGCGAAGGCCAGCAATGCCAGGGCACCGGAACCGGTTCCGGTATCAGTGAGAATGCGTTCCACCAATCCTTCTTCAAATTCCAGCCCCGCTTTGGCCGCTGGTCCGGTCATCATTTCATAGAGTGCACCCGGCCCCGGTGGTCCCAGGAAATAGGAATTGGCACTCAGTAGCCGGTCGAGTCCAACATAATCCAAACAGCGGTAAAGAAAATCGGCGCGCATCGCCACCACGACCCGCACCCGCGACGACCGCACGGTAGTAGTCAGCAAGCGGATGAGTGGCTGGCGAAGCGTGTCCAGAGTCAGTGTGAACAGTTCCTCAAATTGATCGACAAACAGCAGCAGTTCCGCTTGAGCGGGTCGGTTAGAAAGCGCCTTCTCCGCCAGTTCGATCAGGCCATAGCCCTGCTCGGCTTCCAGGATTTCGGTAATTTCCGATACCCGCAGACCGTGATACTTGAGCAAAGGCTCCAAGCGCGCAGCCAGGACGGGATAAGGATCGCCTTTGACACCGCCCGGTGTGAACTCCAAGCACGGCCAGTCCTGACCACCCGCGATAGCGTTGGCCTGCAATTGGGGAATCAGTCCCGCCGCCACCAGCGACGATTTACCTGAGCCGGAAGCCCCCAGCACGGCAATGAAACGATGGTTGGGATCGGCGAGCTTGCGAAGTAGGCCCTTGATCTCCCGGTGGCGACCACAAAAGATCGGCTCATCCTCGGGATTGAAGCGCCGCAGACCGGGGAAAGGTGAATCTGGCCATGTCGGAGTAACCGTCTGTAAAACGGAGCTTGGGGCGGCTTCCAGCAACGGGATCAGATCGTCGCGATCTATGGCAGCGAATGCCTTGGACAATTCGCCAAGCCGCTCTCGTTCCTTCAGCCAGGCCACGATGCCATCGTATTCCCGGCCCGGCGTAAAGCCCTTGCAACGCTCGCGGGAAATGTCGAAATAGCGTGCTAAATTTGGCCAGTCCTCACCCAGCCGCCTACACAATTGACGAATGATTTCCCCAGAAAGATCCATCATGACCACTCCCTTAACTCGCTTGGTTCAAAAACTCCACTAAATCCGCTCTGCCGATGCCATCGAGTCCTTCCGGCAATCGTCGTAGCCAGTCGCGTTCTTCCAGCCAAGCCAGAATATCGTGGCATTCTCGGCCCCGCGTGAATCCTCGCTGGCGATCTGGAGGGATGTTGAAATAAACAGCCAAATTCGCCCAGTCCTCACCCAGCCGCTGGCAAAAGGTGATGCGAATCGGACCCGGTAGTGATTTTAAGAGCATCGGATTCATAGCGGGTGCAACGGTCTTGTCCGTCCTTCCAGGCATCGAGGACACAGAGGGCGAGGGAATACTTGTAAGTTGTCGGACAGCCCAGTCGGCGGCGCGGGCGTACAGCGCATTGCGCTCGCCCGAACTCATGCGATCCAGCGGTTGGTCCGGGCTGTTGACGCCGATAATGTCGGCCAAGTTGACGGTGTGCGGCTTGCCGTCGATCTCAATGGCAATCGATAAGGCCGCCTTGGCGACGGTGCTGACGTAGAGAACGCCCAGCTTCAGCTTTCCACGTTCGGCTTGGCGCAACAGAAAGGGCAATTCGTGGGTTTTAATGTACGAGGAGGTCAAAAAGTGATTGCTGACCAGCAGGATGCCGAGCTGCGATGCGGCGAGTGCTTGCTGGATTTCGGGA
>JAGRHK010000144.1 GCA_020444985.1 Candidatus Competibacteraceae bacterium | reverse complement strand
GGTCATGAAAAAATCAGTGGCCTGCCTGATTCCGTACATCGAAGCGGAACAGGCGGAAGGCGCGCGCCGCACGAACGGTCGAATCGTGCTGGCCACGGTCAAGGGCGATGTGCATGACATTGGCAAAAACATCGTTGGCGTGGTGCTGCAATGCAATAACTTCGAGGTGGTCGATCTTGGGGTCATGGTTGCGGCGCAAAAGATTCTCGACGCCGCGCGCGAACAAAACGCCGATATGATCGGACTGTCCGGGCTGATTACGCCATCGCTGGATGAGATGGTCAACGTCGCTCGGGAGATGAAACGCCAAGGCTTCAACGTCCCGTTGCTGATTGGCGGCGCGACGACTTCAGCCATGCATACCGCCGTAAAAATCGACCCCCAATATCCTGGGCCGGTCGTTTATGTGAAAGACGCCTCGCGCGCGGTGGGCGTGGCGCAAAACCTGGTCAGCGTCGATGCTAAAGCCGATTACGTCGCAAAAATCAAGGCCGACGCTGCGCAAAAGCGTGAACAGCACGCGAACCGGCGCGGGCGGGAAGCGTTGCTGCCGCTGGCGCAAGTCCGCGCAAACCGGCCCGTTCTTGACTGGTCGACTTATGTCCCACCGCAACCCCGCTTCCTCGGTATTCGCACGTTTGATGACTACCCGTTGGCGGAATTGGTGGAACGAATCGACTGGACGCCGTTTTTTCATGCTTGGGAACTGCGCGGGCGTTATCCGGCGATCTTCGACGATGCCGAACAGGGCGAACAGGCGCGTCAACTCTTCGCTGACGCGCAAGCCATGCTGGACAAAATCGTGACGGAACATTGGCTGACGGCGCGAGCGGTCATCGGCTTTTTCCCGGCTCACCGAGTCGGCGACGACGATGTGCTGCTCTACACCGATGCAGCGGCGGAACGGGAGCGCATGACGCTCCACCATCTGCGCCAACAAGGTCCGAAGCCGGACGGCAAGCCGCATTATTGCCTGGCGGACTGGATTGCGCCCCGTGAATCCGGTCGTTCCGACTACTTGGGCGCTTTTGCCATGACTGCCGGGATCGGCATTGACGCCAAGGTCGCCGAATTCGAGCGGGTTCACGATGACTACAGCGCGATCTTGTTGAAGGCGCTGGCCGACCGTTTGGCGGAAGCGTTTGCCGAGCATGTGCATGAGCGGGTGCGCAAGGAATTCTGGGGATATGCGGCAAATGAGACGCTGAGCAATGAGGAGCTGATTGCCGAACGCTATCGCGGGACGCGTCCGGCGCCGGGTTACCCGGCTTGCCCGGATCACACGGAAAAAGAGTTGCTCTGGCGGTTATTGAGCGTCGATGACAACGCCGGTATCCATCTCACCGAAAGCTTTGCCATGACCCCGACTGCGGCAGTCAGCGGTTGGTATTTCAGCCATCCGGAGGCGCGCTATTTCGGCGTGGGCCGGCTCGGTCGCGATCAGGTGACCGATTACGCCCGGCGCAAGGGCTGGACCCTGGCGGAAGCGGAGCAATGGCTGGCGCCGAATTTGGGTTATGAACCGGAAGAATAAAGCGCAACGCATGGGTCGACGTATGCGTAGCCCAGATCATCGGCAACCGCCGGGTAGGTGACTTTGCCTTGGCAAACGTTGAGACCTGCCAGGAAATTGGGATTCTCCAGCAACGCTTGCTTGTAGCCTTTGTCCGCCAGCGCCAAGGCATAAGGCAGCGTGACGTTGTTGAGCGCATAGGTCGAGGTATTCGGCACCGCCCCCGGCATGTTGGCCACGCAGTAATGCACGACGCCGTCCACCACATAAGTCGGCTCGGCGTGGGTGGTCGGATGCGAGGTCGCAAAACAACCGCCCTGATCAATGGCGACATCTACGAGCACGGAACCCGGTTTCATCCGTCGGACCAGATCGCGCGTCACCAGTTTGGGCGCTTCGGCCCCCGCAATCAGCACTGCGCCAATCACCAGATCCGCTTGCAATACATAATCTTCAAGTGCGGTCCGTGTCGAATAAACGGTTTTAAGCGCCGCGCCGAAGCGGTGCGCCAAGCGCGCCAACACCCCCACGTCACGGTCCAGAACCGTAACATCGGCAGCCATGCCCAACGCCATGTAGATGGCGTTTTCGCCAACCACGCCGCCGCCGATCACCACTACCTTGGCGGGCGCGACGCCAGGCACGCCGCCGAGTAGGATGCCACGCCCGCCCTTGGCCCGTTCCAGCGCCGCCGCGCCGGCTTGGATGGACAACCGGCCAGCCACCTGGGACATCGGCGCCAGTAGCGGCAGTCCGCCCTGACCATCCGTGACCGTTTCATAAGCAATACAGACTGCGCCGCTATTGACCAGATCGCGCGTCTGATCTGGATCGGGGGCGAGGTGCAAATAGGTGAACAGGATCTGGTTGGGGCGCAGCATCTGACGCTCGACCGCCTGCGGCTCCTTAACTTTCACGATCATATCGGCCTTGGCGAAGATGTCCGCCGGCGTCGCAGCGATTTCCGCGCCGACCGCGCGATAGTCATCGTCCGAACGGCCAATGCCGATGCCAGCATGCGTTTCCACCCACACGCTGTGGCCATGAGAAGTGAATTCCCGAACGCTATCCGGCGTGAGACCAACGCGGTATTCGTGAACTTTGATTTCTTTAGGTACGCCAATCAACATGGTTTGGGCCTCCGCAGAATGGTGGCTAACAATAACCGATCTACAAAATGATGTGCGCTACCGGTGCAATCAGGTTTGCTTGATTCACACCGATTGATGTCATGTAAGATCGTTCTCAGTTTACAAGTTTAAACGCGGGTTTATCCGGGTTCCCGCGTCCGTCGTTTTATCGTTTCTCGGCAAACTCGCTTTATGACGGGGTACGCGCCGCTCCCGTAGACTCTGTTTGGCTTTTTCCAACTGCGGCAGCAGCTCCGGTCCCCGGTCGAGCGCCACGCCCACCGCCAGTACATCAATGATCGCCAGATGGGCAATACGCGAGGTCATCGGCGAATACGTGTCCGGGTCCTCCTCGACATCAGCGCACAGCGCCACCGTGCTTAAACGCGCTAACGGCGAACCGCTGGCGGTAATCGCAACCACAGAGGCGCCCGCCTGCAAAGCCAATTCGACGCCGCGCAATACATCGCGGGTGCGCCCCGTGTTGGAGATCGCCACAACCACGTCGCCGGGCTGGAGCAGGGTAGCGGCCATGCCATAAATATGCGCATCCGCGTAAGCCACGGTAGGCGCGCCCAGGCGGAAAAACTTGTGCTGAGCGTCGGCTGCAATGATTCCGGAATTGCCGGCGCCATAAAACTCAATGCGTCGCGCATTCGCTAACAGGTGAACGGCTTGATCGAGCGCCTCCGCATCCAGGTCGTTGCGCACCCGCATTAAAGCGGAAATGGTGCGATCCAGCACCTTGGCCACGAGCGCGGACACCGGGTCGCCAACGCCGACATCGCGATGCACGAACGGCACGCCGCCGGCCAGACTTTGCACCAGACGCAGCTTGAATTCCTTGAAACCGGTGAAACCCAAGGCCAAGCAGAAGCGCGCCACCGTCGGCTGGCTGACGCCCACGCTGCTCGCCAGCGCGGCAATGGACTGATGCATGATGTCGTCCGCATGACTCAGCACGTAGTCAGCGACACGCTGTTCGGCCCTGCTGAGCCGCCCGCGCGCAGCGTCGATTTGCGCTAGCAGCGGAATGAGCGGCTGTTCCTGGAGCGCCGAATCTGGCGAGCAAGCAACGTCATTCTTAAATTCTTTGAAATCATTCATAAAATATCCAATATTCAGTACCGACCAATGACTACTTATTATCTTTAATACAAAGATGAATATTTTTTATGTAGTAATAATACCAGACAGAATGGTGGGACATCAAAAATAAAACGTTGTTTATTTACATTTATTGTAAAATTACTACTTGATCATTAATTGTAATTATACTACATTAATTCCAGGGGTCGTTGTTTCTTCATGGTGCTCATCGAGGTGGCAGTTACCCCTACAGTACGAACAACAGTACAACATCCATCTAAGGAGTTCCGTCATGTCAGATAGCGGATTAATTCTTACGGCAGTCGCCGGTATCTTTTTCTTATTATTCCTGGTGATGAAGGTAAAGTTGCACGCTTTCGTCGCCTTGCTGCTGGTCAGCTTGCTGGTGGGCGTCACCGCCGGCATGCCGTTGACCGGAGTCATCGAATCCATTCAGAAAGGCATGGGCGGCACCTTGGGGTTCGTCGCCGTCGTGGTCGGCCTGGGCGCAATGTTCGGCCAAATGCTGGAGGTATCCGGCGGAGCCGAACGGCTGGCGCAAACCCTGCTGCAACGCTTCGGCGAAGACAAGGCGCAATGGTCGCTGGGTCTGACCGGATTTTTAGTCGCCATTCCGGTGTTTTTCGACGTCGGCTTCATCATTCTGGTACCGCTAATCTACGGGTTGGCGCAGAAAACTGGGCGTTCACTCCTTTATTACGGTATCCCGCTGCTGGCTGGATTGGCGGTGACCCATAGCTTCGTGCCGCCCACGCCTGGACCCATCGCAGTGGCGAATCTGCTGGGGGCTGATCTGGGCTGGGTGATTCTGTTCGGCGCACTGGCCGGTATTCCATCCATGATCATCGCGGGGCCTTTGTTCGGGCGTTGGATCGCCCAGCGCATCCATGTCGGGGTGCCCGATTACATGCAATTGGCTCCCAAGGAGCCTGATCGGGAATTACCCTCATTCCTGATGGTCGCGGGTATTATTCTGGTGCCGCTCGTCCTGATTCTGGTCAACACGGTCACGAATGTTCTGCTGCCGAAAGATGATGCGATTCGGACGGTGCTCAGCTTCCTGGGCCATCCCTTCGTCGCCCTGCTGATTGCCACCCTGATGGCCTTCACCTTGCTCGGCACCCGCCGTGGCTTGACCCGCGACGAAGTGCAGAATATCGCCACCAAGGCGCTGGAACCTGCGGGCATCATCATTCTGGTAACCGGCGCGGGCGGCGTCTTCAAGCAAATCCTGATCGATTCCGGCGTGGGCCAGGTGCTGGGCAACATGATGGCCGGCTCGGCGCTGCCGCCGGTCTTACTGGCATTTGTCATTGCCTCCCTGGTGCGGGTAGCGCAGGGTTCAGCGACAGTCGCCATGATCACCGCAGCGGGCCTGATCGCCCCTTTGGCGACTACTTTACAACTGGAAGGTCCCATTCTCGGTCTGTTGGTGATCGCCATTGCCGCCGGCGCGACCATTCTGTCTCATGTCAATGATTCCGGTTTCTGGCTGGTCAACCGCTACTTTGGCTTGGATGTGAAGCAGACCTTGCAGTCCTGGACCGTGATGGAAACCCTGATTGCCCTGGTGGGTTTCACAGTGGCCTTCATCCTGAGCTTTTTCATCAGCTGACCGACCGGTCAGGAGACGCACATGACGCAGGAAACCGTAGTAGTAATCGGCGTCGATATCGGCACCACCAGCACCAAAGCGGTCGCGTTCGATACTGGGGGGCGGGTGATTGCGCATCACGCCGTCGAATAT
>JAGRHK010000143.1 GCA_020444985.1 Candidatus Competibacteraceae bacterium | reverse complement strand
CGTATATCACCACGGATTATTCCGAGGCATTGTTGGAGTTTATCACTCCCCCGCTGTCCGATGCCGGCGAAGCGCTGCGTTTTCTGGACGGTCTCCATCGTTTTGTTTATCCCCACATTGGCGATGAACTGTTGTGGGCAGCCAGTATGCCCTGCATCCTAGCGGGCGAAGCCAGCATTCCCATCGCCGAATATGGTGCTTCCAACCTTGGTCAAATGAAACATGTTTATCGGCGCGGGCTGGCTTGGCGCTATGGGCGGATCATGCAAGTCATCGCCGGCATTCACTTCAACTTTTCCCTGCCGGACCCGTTCTGGGCCGCCTTTCAGGATCAGGAAGGCGACCGGCGCACGCTCCAGGATTTTCGCTCGGAATCCTATTTTGGACTGATTCGCAATCTGCAACGCTTTGGCTGGCTGATTCTTTATCTGTTTGGCGCATCGCCGGCCGTTTGCAAGTCATTTCTGGATGGCAAGGCCACAACTTTGTCGGAATTCGACGACCATACCTGTTATGGCCCTTATGCGACTTCCTTGCGCATGAGCAACGTCGGTTACACCAACCGCACCGAGAAGAAGAGCGGCGTCAACGTCTGCTATAACTCTCTGGCGGAATACATTGCCAGCCTGACCCATGCCACGCTCATGCACTGGCCGCCTTATGAGCAAATTGGCGTCAAGGTCGATGGCGAATATCGTCAGCTCAACACGAATATCTTGCAGATCGAGAACGAATATTACACCTCGATGCGGCCCAAGCAACCTCCACAGGGCAATGAAAAACCGACCTTGACCTTGAAAAGGCGCGGGGTGAGCTATGTCGAATTGCGCTCGGTGGACATTAATCCGCTGGAGCCGCTGGGGGTTCATGCCGCGCAATTACAATTTCTGGAGCTTTTCCTGTTGTTTTGCCTATTGGCCGAATCGCCGCCTCTGGATGCCGAGGAGCGTAGCATTATTGACGCCAACCAGATGGCGGTGGCGTTGACGGGTCGGGATCCAGCGCTGGTTTTGCATCGCCGGCGTGCGCCATCATTATCGCTGCGCGGCTGGGCGAACGAGATATTTACGCAAATGCAACCGGTGAGTGAGCTGCTGGACCAGGGGCAAGCGGGACAACCGTATGCTACGACGCTGGCCGAACAGCGAGAAGCCCTGGCCGATCCCGACCGAACGCCGTCCGCCCGGATGCTGGCCGAAATGCATACGAGCGGCGAGAACTTTTTCTGTTGCGCCCGGCGCTTTTCCGAGCAGCATCGCCGCTATTTTGAATCGCCGCCCGTGACCGAAGAACAAAGCCGCTTTCTTGCCGAGATTGCTGAACGGTCATGGCGCGAACAGCGAGCGATCGAGAGAACGGATGCCTTGTCCTTCGACGCGTTCCTGGATCGTTATTTCGCCCAGCAGTAAATACAAACGCTATGTATAATCAACTGAAATATCTTAAATATTGTGCCCTGCTTATTCTCCTTTCTGGCGCTGTTCCAGTTCTTGCGCAACAAAAAGAGCGTCCGCCAACGCCGGTTAAAGTCGCGCCAGTGACCCGCGAGACCCTGAATATCGAAGTCACCGCAGTCGGCACGCTGCGGGCGGATGAGGCGGTCGTCATCCGCTCGGAAATCGCCGGACGGGTGGCGACCCTGCATTTCCGCGAAGGTCAAGCGGTGCGCCAGGGCGAGCCATTAGTGGCGCTGGATCAGGAAGAATATCAGGCGCAACTGGCCAGCAGCGCCGCCCAACTCGCGCTTGAAGAGAGCAGTTACCGGCGCTTGCAGGATATGAATCGCAAAAATCTGACCAGTCAGCAGAATCTCGACGAAGCCAAGGCTCGGCTGGACACCGCGCGCGCCCAACAGGCGTTGAATCGGGTGCATCTGAGCAAGACGGTGATCCGCGCGCCATTTAACGGCGTGATTGGCTTGCGTCAAGTCAGTCCCGGCGCTTATATCAAACCCGGTGATGACATCGCCAATCTGGAAAGCATTGGCTCGATGAAGCTGGATTTCCGGGTGCCTGAGGTTTATCTGGCTCGGTTAGCGGTTGGCCAGACGCTGGCGATCCGAGTGGATGCCTATCCTGATCAGCGTTTCGAGGGAGCCATTTACGCGATCGATCCGGCGCTGGATGAAGAAACGCGCACGGTGTTGTTGCGGGCGCGGTTACCCAACAAGGGCAATCGATTGCGGCCGGGACTGTTCGCGCGGGTCAATCTGATCCTGGAGCGGCGCGAAAACGCGCTGGTCGCGCCGGAACAGGCGATTGTGCCGGTGGGCCAGCAGATCTTCGTTTACCGAGTCGTGGACGGTAAGGCGGTGACGACCCCGGTCAAGTTGGGATTGCGCCGGCCGGGTCAGGTCGAGATTCTGGAGGGGTTACAAGCCGGCGATCAGGTGGTTACCGACGGGCAATTGAAAATTCGCGATGGCGCGCCGGTGTCGGTCATTCCGCCGCTGGACGATCCGCCAGCAAATAAGGAATAGGGTTGGCGAGGGTCGCCGGCGATAAGGCTTGTTCAAGGTCGGAATAGGATTTGTTTCGGAAGCGCGTCAATCATGAGCATCGGTACAGGCAGGCAGTTGTTCAGATTATCCCTGTGCCTGTTTGCTGCCCTATGGTTGATTGGCTGTGGCTCTGCGGCTGACCGGCCGATCGTGGTGGAATTCTGGGCGATGGGCCAGGAAGGTGAGCAAGTCCGGGCGTTGTTACCGGAGTTTGAGCGCCGTTATCCTGACATTCGGGTGCGGGTGCAGCAAATCCCCTGGAGCGCGGCGCATGAAAAATTGTTGACCGCTTATGCCGGCGATGCGATGCCGGACCTGTTTCAGCTCGGCAATACCTGGATTCCCGAATTCGTGGCGCTGCGCGCGCTTGCACCGCTGGACGCGCGGCTGAAAACCTGGCCAACGGTTGCGCTGGCCGATTATTTTCCCGGCATTCTGGCCACGAACCGCCTGGACCGTCAGACCTGGGCCTTGCCCTGGTACGTCGATACCCGATTGTTTTTTTATCGAAGCGATTTACTCGCCAAAGTAGGTTTTACCGAACCGCCGGCGACCTGGGACGATTGGCTGCAAGCCATGGCCCGGCTGAAAACCCTGGGCGGCGCTGAACGTTACGCAATCCTGCTGCCGATGAATGAATGGCAGTTACCGGTGATTCTCGCCCTGCAACAGGGTGCAACCTTGCTGCGCGACCGAAACCGGTATGGCCATTTCCAGGATCCGCGCTTCCGTGAGGCGTTTGTTTTTTATCTCAGCCTGTTTGATGAGGGCTTGGCGCCGCCGGTCAGTCATGGTCAGATGGCGAACATTTATCAGGAATTTGCGAATGGCGCTTTCGCGGTTTACGTCAGCGGGCCGTGGAATATCGGCGAATTTGGGCGGCGGCTGCCGGCGACTGTGCAGAATCAGTGGATGACGGCGGCGTTGCCAGGCGTTTCACTGGCTGGCGGCGCCAGTCTGGCGCTGAGCCGGACTTCGCCACGCCAGGACGCCGCGTGGAAGCTGCTGGAATATCTCGCGCAGCCCGAACAGCAAGCGCGATTTTATCAATTGACCGGCGACCTGCCGGCCCGACAGTCGGCCTGGAGCGCTCCCGCGTTGGCGAGTAACCGCTACGCCCAAGCCTTTCGCCAGCAATTACAGCACGTTCAACCCACGCCGCCGATTCCGGAATGGGAGCGCATCGCCAATCGCATTGCCTATTACGCCGAGCTGGCGGTTCGTCGGGAAATGTCGATCGATGAAGCGCTAGCGGCGTTGGATCGAGATGTCGACCGGATTCTGGAAAAGCGCCGCTGGTTGCTGGCGCAGAGTCTGACGCCATGATGGATCGCCCGCATTTACGCATTTCCAGCGCCTGGGCTTTTCTAGCACCGGCCTTGCTGTTGATTGCCGTGTTTTTCTTTCTGCCCATATTTGCGGCATTATTGTTGAGTTTTACCGATTTCGACATTTATGCGCTGGGCGATCTCGACCGCTTGCGTTTCATCGGTTTCAACAACTATCTGCAACTTCTGCAAAGTCCGCTGTTCTGGACGGCGCTCGGCAATACTTTTTATTTTGTAATGGTGGGCGGGCCGCTGTCCGTGGGGATTTCCCTGGGCGCGGCACTGCTGGTGACCGCCCCGTTAACGCGCTTTCCCGGCTTCTTCCGCGCTGCATTCTTCCTGCCGGTGGTCACGACGCTCGTGGCGGTGGCCGTGGTCTGGCGCTATCTCTACCATCCCCGCTATGGATTACTGAATTACCTCCTGAGTCTGGTAGGCGTCGACCCTATCGACTGGTTGGGTGATCCGAATTGGGCGATGCCGGCGATCATTCTGATGGCGGTATGGAAGAATTTCGGTTTCAACATGATTATCTTTATCGCCGGATTGCAGAACATCCCGACGCAACTCTACGAAGCGGCGCGCATCGATGGCGCAGGCGCTTGGCGGCAGTTTCGCTACATCACCCTGCCGCTGTTGGGGCCGACCTTTTTGTTCGTCGCATTAATGACCATGATCGGCTACTTCCAGGTGTTTGCGGAACCTTATGTCATGACCCAGGGCGGGCCGGCGAATCGCACCTTGAGCGTGGTGCTGCTGATGTACGAGGAAGGCTTTCGCTGGTGGAACATGGGCTACGCCTCGGCCGTGGCGTTTGTATTGTTTGCACTGATTCTGGCTGGAACGATGCTGCAATTAAAGCTGCGGCGGCGAGAACCCTCGTGAATCGATGGATCCAGCGCGGGCTACCGGTTTTGTGGTACAGCCTGCTGGCGCTGGGCCTGTTGCTGACGCTGACGCCGTTGTGGTGGATGATCGCCGCGTCGCTGATGCCGCCCGGCGAAGCGAATCACTATCCGCCGCGCCTGTGGCCCAGCACCGTCACTTTTGCGCATTACACGGCGCTGTTCACGCGCCTCGATCTCGCCCGGTATCTGTTGAACAGCACGCTCTTGGCCAGCGCAGTAACCCTGATTTCCCTGTTCGTCAACTCCATGGCGGGCTACGCCTTCGCCAAATTCCGGTTCCGTCATCGCGACCGGCTGTTTCGAATCCTGCTGGCGGCCATGGTGATCCCCGCCCAGGTGGCGATGCTGCCGCTATTCCTGCTGCTCAAGCAGTTTGGGCTGATTAATACCTACTGGGGCGTGATTATTCCCGGCATGGCCAGTATTTTCGGCATCTTTCTGATCCGGCAATATTTGCTGGCGATTCCCGACAGCCTGCTGGACGCTGCGCGAATGGATGGCGCCAGTGAATTTCGCATCTACTGGTCCCTGGTGCTGCCGCTGTGCCGACCGATTCTGGTCACCTTGGGGATTTTCACTTTCATGGGGACATGGAATGATTTCATGTGGCCGCTGATCGTGCTGACCGACAGCGCCATGCAGACGTTGCCGGTCGCGTTAGCCAATCTGCTGGGCGAGCATGTGCAGGATACCGAATTGATGATGGCCGGCTCGGTGCTGACCGTGTTGCCCGTCATGTTGCTGTTCGTGATCTTGCAGCGTTACTACATCGCCGGAATCATGCTGGGCGGGATCAAGGGATAACGATCTGCGATGCTAAACTCGAAAA
>JAGRHK010000142.1 GCA_020444985.1 Candidatus Competibacteraceae bacterium | reverse complement strand
TGGGTAATGACTGGAACAAACCGTACAAAAAATCGGCGCGCGTGGTGGGCGACTGCATCGGCAAATACCATCCACATGGCGATGTGGCGGTTTATGATACGATTGTTCGCATGGCGCAACCTTTTTCTCTACGCTATATGTTAGTGGATGGACAGGGCAATTTCGGTAGTATCGATGGCGATGCGCCGGCCGCGATGCGTTACACCGAAGTCCGCATGTCGCGCATCGCGCATGAATTGTTGGCGGATATCGATAAGGA
Organism: Candidatus Competibacteraceae bacterium; assembly: GCA_020444985.1. Taxonomy (GTDB): domain Bacteria; phylum Pseudomonadota; class Gammaproteobacteria; order Competibacterales; family Competibacteraceae; genus UBA2383. Next base: position 5,349 of record JAGRHK010000142.1, on the reverse strand, counting down.
AACCGTAGATTTTGTCCCCAATTACGATGAATCGGAACGCGAACCCACAGTTTTCCCCACGCGTCTCCCCAACCTGTTGGTCAATGGCTCCTCGGGAATTGCCGTGGGCATGGCCACTAATATCCCCCCGCATAACCTGGGCGAAGTCATCGACGCCTGCATTGCGCTGATCGACGATCCAGCGCTTACGATCGCCCAGTTGATGCAACATCTGCCGGGACCGGACTTCCCCACGGCTGGATTGATCAACGGAGTAAGGGGCATTCGCGATGCTTACGAGACGGGGCGTGGGCGAGTGCGGATGCGCGCCAGAACCGATATTGAAATCGACGAAGTCCGGAACCGACAAGCTATCATCGTTACCGAATTGCCCTACCAGGTGAACAAGGCTCGGCTCATTGAAAAAATCGCCGAGCTGGTCAAGGAAAAGAAAATTGAGGGCATCAGCGAGTTGCGCGACGAATCCGATAAGGATGGCTTGCGCATCTACATCGAATTGCGGCGTGGCGAAACGGCTGAAGTCGTGCTGAACAACCTGTTCCTGCATACGCCCTTGCAATGCGTGTTCGGGGTCAACATGGTGGCCCTGGTGGAAGGACAGCCCCGGCTATTGAATCTCAAACAGGTTCTGGAAGCCTTTCTGGCGCATCGCCGCGAAATTATTGTGCGACGCACCGTGTTCGACTTGCGCAAGGCCCGGGAGCGCACGCATATCGTCGAAGGTCTCATGGTTGCGCTGGCCAATCTTGATCCGTTGATTGCCCTGATCCGCGCTGCCGCTGATCCCGCAACGGCGCGTGCAGCCCTGCTGGAGCAAGTCTGGACGCCAGGGTTGGTGACTGAATTACTCGCGCAATCCGGCGCGGCTTTGTCAAGACCGGAGGATTTGCTCGCCGTGTTTGGGCTGAGTGAAGTCGGTTACCGATTATCTCCGGCGCAAGCCCAGGCGATCCTGGACTTGCGCCTGCACCGGTTGACCGGCTTGGAGCAGCGTAAATTGCTGGACGAGTATCAAGATCTCCTGCGCCGCATTGAGGACTATCTGGAAATTCTAACCGTGCCGGAACGCCTGACGGCGGTGATTCGCGCTGAATTAACCGAGTTGCGCGTCCAATACGGCGATCCCCGCCGCACCACGATCCTTCCGGATGAGCAGGATCTGAATCTGGAAGACTTGATCAACGAAGAAGCCATGGTCGTCACGCTGTCCCATGCCGGCTATGTCAAAGCGCAGCCGCTATCGCTGTACCGAGCGCAACGGCGCGGCGGGCGAGGGCGCGCGGCGGCCACGATCCGCGAAGAGGATTTTATTGACAAGCTGTTCATCGCCAGCACGCATGACACGCTGCTGTGCTTCTCCAACCGCGGTCGCGTGTACTGGAAAAAGGTTTACGAATTGCCGCAGGCTGGGCGGATCGCGCGGGGGCGCCCGATTGTCAATTTGCTGCCGCTGGAAGAAGGCGAGCGTATTAACGCGGTATTGGCAGTACGGGAATTCAGCGAAGATCGCCATGTGTTCTTTGCGACCGCCAGCGGCACCGTCAAGAAAACCCCGCTGTCCGAATACTCCCGGCCGCGCGCCAGCGGCATCATCGCCATTGATTTGCGCGACGGCGACCAGTTGGTGAACGTGGCGCTCACTCACGGTCAATGCGACATCATGTTGTTCACCGACGCGGGCAAGGCGCTGCGTTTCGCCGAAACCGACGTGCGCAACACCGGTCGCTCTGCCTGTGGCGTACGCGGCATCCGCTTGGAGGAGGGGCAAAAGGTCATTGCTTTGCTTGTCGTCGCAGAAGGCGCGGTGCTTACCGTCACCGAGAAAGGCTTTGGCAAGCGCACGCCCGTTGCCGATTACCCGTTGCGCGGACGCGGCGGCCAGGGCGTCATCTCCATTCAGACCACGGAACGCAATGGTCGGGTGACGGGCGCTGCGCAGGTGGAAAGCGACCAGGAGATCATGTTGATCACCGATGGCGGCACGCTGGTGCGCACCCCCGTTGAAGGCATTTCCCTGGTGGGCCGTAATACCCAGGGCGTTAAACTGATCAGTTTACAAGGCCAGGAAAAGCTGATTGGCGTGGAAAAAATCGAAAGCATTGGCGAACCGGACGCCAACGGCGATTTGCCGGCCAATGATGATGGTGATAACGAGGACGTCGAGGGCGAGGAACCGGCATGAATGATGAGGCTGATCGTTTACAGGCGTTGCGCGAGCGCATTGATGCGCTGGACGGGCAGATTCAAACCCTGATTTCCGAACGGGCGCGCTGTGCGCAACAAGTGGGCGTGATTAAACAGGCCGCAGGCGCTACCGGCAACTTCTACCGTCCGGAACGCGAGGCGCAAGTCTTGCGGCGAGTCATCGAGGCCAACCCGGGACCGTTGAGTAATGAAGAAATGGCCCGCTTGTTCCGTGAGATCATGTCCGCCTGCCTGGCGCTGGAGGAACCCCTGAAGATTGCCTTTCTCGGCCCGGAGGGCACCTTTACGCAGGCGGCGGCGCTCAAGCATTTCGGGAAATCCATTCATAGCATCCCGCTGCGGGCCATTGATGAAGTGTTCCGTGAAGTGGAAGCCGGCTCTGCCGACTATGGCGTGGTGCCCGTGGAAAATTCCACCGAGGGCGTCGTCAACCACACGCTGGATATGTTTTTGCAATCGCCGCTGTGCATTTGCGGCGAGGTACAGATGCGTATTAATCATCATCTGATCACCCGTGCAACTGCGCTAGGAGAAATTCGCCGCATTTACTCCCATCGGCAATCGCTGGCGCAATGTCGGGAATGGCTGGACCTCAACCTGCCGCGCATTGAGCAAATCGAGGTCAGCAGCAATGGCGAAGCGACGTTGCAGGTGCGCGAAGCGGCGGATGCTGCGGCGATTGCCGGACAATGCGCAGCGGACATTTACCAATTGCCGACCCTGGTGCGCAATATCGAGGACGAACCGAACAACACCACCCGCTTCCTGATCATCGGCAGCCAACCGATTACGCCCTCCGGCGATGACAAAACCGCACTGTTAGTGGCCTCGCTCAATCGGCCCGGCGCGCTGTTCAAGTTGTTGGAGCCGCTGGCCCGGCATAACGTCAGCATGAACCGTATCGAATCGCGGCCTTCGCGGCGTGGCATGTGGGATTATGTATTTTTCATCGACCTGGATGGTCATGCCCAGGATGCGCCCATCGCGGGAGCGCTGGCCGAATTGCGCGCTCAAGCTACCCTGTTCCGGGTGCTTGGCTCTTATCCGAAAGGCGTGTTGTGAACCGATGCCGCGTAATCATCGCGCCGATGTCACACTTATCTGCGGATGGCTGAGCCGATCGGCGCTGTTCCAACACCGGATGCACTTTGCTAAGATACCCCTTCGATTTTTCAATGATCCTTGCTGCCGAATGCTTGAACATCCCACCCGCACCGCGACCGCTATGACCCTGATCTAAAGCCATGAACTGGGCTGACTACCTGATCGTTTTTCTCATCGCCCTTTCCATGCTCATCGGACTCTGGCGCGGTTTGTTGCGCGAGGTGATTTCGCTGGCGACCTGGATTGCCGCCTTCGCTATCGCTTTTCTATTCGCCGAAGATGGCGCGGTTCATTTGGCGCCCTATATCGAACTCCCATCGCTGCGCGTGGCGGCTGCCTTCGGCGGCTTGTTCCTGGCCACATTGCTCGTTGGTGGATTGATCGGCATCGTCTCTTCCTACCTGGTCGATTATACGGGGTTGACCGGCACTGACCGATTGTTGGGCGCGGTTTTTGGGCTGGCGCGCGGCGCGGCCGTTATCGTTGTCCTGGTTTTGGCGGCGGGGCTGACGCCCTTACCCAACGATCCTTGGTGGCAACAATCGCTGCTATTGGGTCGTTTCCAGGAAGGAGCCCTCTGGTTGCGGAGCGCCCTGCCGCCGGAACTGGCTCAGAACATTCGCTTCCCATCATGAGCAGGTTTGCGCAGGAGGATGACCCATGTGTGGAATCATCGGGATCGCCGGACGCAGTCCAGTCAATCAAAGTCTGTTCGATGGTCTAACCGTTTTACAGCATCGAGGTCAGGATGCGGCGGGCATCGTCACCTGTGACGACGGCCGCCTGTATCTGCGTAAGGACAACGGCTTGGTCCGGGATGTAGTCCGCACCCGCCACATGCGCAACCTGCATGGCAACATCGGCATTGGCCATGTCCGTTACCCGACGGCGGGCAGCGCTGATTCCGCCGAGGCGCAACCGTTTTACGTCAACTCGCCCTTTGGCATTACGCTGGCCCACAACGGCAATCTCACCAACTCGGCACAGCTCAAAACTGAATTGTTCCGCTCCGACCGACGCCATATCAACACCCACTCCGACTCGGAAATCCTGCTGAACGTCCTGGCGCACGAACTCCAGCAACGCAACGCCTTGTCGGTTGATCCAGAAGATATTTTCGCAGCAGTCGCCGCCGTCCACCGGCGTGTGCGGGGCGCTTACGCCGCTGTGGCGCTCATCGTCGGTTTTGGCCTGGTGGCGTTTCGCGATCCGCATGGCATCCGGCCGCTGGTCTTTGGCCGCCGCGAAACCGAGGAGGGCATGGAATACATGGTGGCCTCGGAAAGCGTGGCGCTGGATGTTCTGGACTTCCAACGTATCCGCGACGTCGCGCCCGGCGAAGCGGTGCTGTTTGATCTGGAGGGCCAGATGCACGCCCGCCAGTGCGCGGAACATCCCTGCTATTCGCCTTGCATCTTCGAGTTCGTGTATCTGGCCCGCCCGGACTCGATTCTCGACCAGGTTTCGGTGCATAAGGCCCGGTTGCGCATGGGCGAACATCTGGCCGAAAAGATCCTGCGGGTTTGGCCGGAACAGGACATTGATGTGGTCATTCCGATCCCGGACACCAGTCGCACCGCCGCCCTGCAAATGGCCTCGATTCTGGGCATCAAATACCGGGAAGGTTTCATCAAGAATCGCTACATCGCGCGCACCTTCATCATGCCAGGGCAGAAAACCCGCAAAAAGTCGGTGCGTCAGAAATTGAACGCCATTGATCTCGAATTTCGTGGCAAGAATGTCATGCTGGTGGATGACTCCATCGTGCGCGGCACGACCTCTGGCGAGATCATTCGCATGGCGCGCGACGCCGGCGCGCGTCGGGTCTATTTTGCCTCCGCTGCGCCACCGGTGCGTTATCCCAACGTGTATGGCATTGATATGCCAGCCGCTAACGAGCTGATCGCTCATGGTCGTTCCGAAGAGGAAATCGCCCAGGCGATTGGCGCTGACTACCTGATTTTTCAGGATCTGTCGGATTTGGAAGAGGCGGTGCGACGCGGCAATCGCGCGCTGGAACGGTTTGACGCTTCCTGCTTT